>CBDUVK010000034.1:0-14573 GCA_965370645.1 uncultured bacterium | reverse complement strand
ACTCATATTTTCACATCCCCCGCCTTTCAGGATAAGGCGCACATCCACATCGTCGCCGCGGGTCTGTTCAAAATGATATACCGGACTTCCTTTACCCAAATTATTACCGGTATTCTTGCCATTGAGAGAATCTACTGAATTCTGTCTTAGATAACCTTTTTCAGTAGCTACCACTACCGCTTCTTCAGCCGCTTTGCTGAACATAAGCTGATCGTACCCAACAGGGCATTTCACATAAAAGGTGATTGTGCCCGTATCCTGACAGATAGGTAAAGAACGCTTCTTGGCTAATCCCACATTCTGCATGACCATATCCATAGCCATCTCAGCCATGGAGTTTTTTGCCTCGAGATTCTTCTTCAGGTTAATCACATTTTCTGCATCCGGAGGCAGATACGCCGAAGTCCGACGGATGAGCTCAAGTAAATTTTCGCGAAGTGCTTCATAACTCATAGTTTTAACCTCCTTATGGTATTAAACAGGTATTTGAGTATAAAATAACAAATTTTTTGAAAGATTCAATATTTTGAATTTTTTCATTGAATCCAGTATAAATATAGTGGGATTTTCGATAATATCCAGTACAAAAAAAAATCATGTTCCATAGTTCACGAAGTCAAAAAAGGTCCCTTCTGAGAGCGGAAAAGTGATGTCAGCTCCAGCAGCAGGTCTGCTTAAAATTGTCTTTTTCAGCTCGGTGGGATGAAAATAAGTGCGATCCTCACAAAACTTGTTCTTAGATTATACAATTTAAATTTATAATTAAATCCTGCCATGCATTCCACCTCTAATAAGGATTAACGCCATGTTGATTTATAAAAACTAAACCACCTAAATTATCTTTTCAAACGATTGTGATGCTGAAATAGTTCAATATTTTACTGTAACCATTGAACATCAAGCAGTAAACCGATTAAGAAAGCCCGATATTTAATGGGATCCCGGTTTTTAAAAAATCCGAAACGCGAATACTGCCATTCTGCCCAGAGCTTGATATTTTCACCCAGATAGACCGTGGTACCCAGGCCATACTTCAGGGTGTATCCAAATTGCAGATCATAATCACGCCGGGTTGTATAAGGATCCAGTTCTTCTCCTTCGGCCACATAGGGAAGGGTGTTCAGGTAAAGGGCCGGTGCTACCCCGCCGATCAAATAAGGGGATATTTTGGAAGAGGTTTTGAGAGGATGTATTCTGGATTCAAAGGTTGCATTAAAAATGATAATATAAGTGCGAAAATCCAGTCTTTTATCATCAGAAAAATAGTCAAAATGGGCTGTCCCCTGAAATACCAGCCAGCTGCGATAGAGATAGGCCATACTGGCAGAGATATTCAGACCATTGGGAGAATTTGGATCGATAATCTCGGAGGCATCGGGAAAAAGGCTGCCAACGCCAAAGCGAAAACTCCAGGGATTGGTTTCATCAGCCCCGCTCACATTCAATACCACAAACAGTAAAATGAAAATAATCCAAGATCGTCGTATATCAATTATCACTATTCAGTCATTTCAAAATTTCTGTCAGATTCAACCTGCAAATCAATGTCGCAATTAGAAATCTTTAACTTCAGGTAATTTTGGATCTTATACTTGATAACACCTTGAATAATATAGAATTACCGCATCCAGGGAATTCAATCGTATGACATTATTCCAGTTTATGATTTTCCAGGAAGGCCAGGGTAATGATAAACATTGCCCCGCTGTGCCATCCGGTCAGTTTCAGGGTGAAAAAGCTCATCAAAAATAATGTCAATCCAGCGGCAGAAATTCCATGAAGTAGGTCAGAACGGGCTAATAAACTCTTCCAGACTATTTTAAGGAAGTAAAAATACATCAGAAGTAAAATCAGTATTCCTAATATACCCTGATTCATCAAAATTTGAAGATAATCCGATTCCCAGCTGGTAAATTCATTATTAACCAGACGGTATCTGCTATGCTGGCCATAACCGAAAACAATCCTGCCATATTCCCTTTCATGCAAATCTTGTGAGATAATGCGAATTGCATCTTCTATAATACTCTGTCGTCCACTGGTTAAATCCAGCGTTTCCTGCTGTCCATTTTCAGATTTAGCGAAGGGGTTGATACGGGGATCCGGGGAAGTTAAAGTGAAAACTGCCAGCAGAACGGGTAAGGACAAGATGAAAGTCCAGCGAATAAACTGCTGTTTCGCTGGCAATCTCTTTCGGGAGATCATTTGAACGCAACAGAATAAGAACCAGATCCCAATAGCGCCGACAAGTGCCAGCATGGCACTTCGGGTATAGGTCCACCACAATGCCAGCAACTGCATTACTATGACCACCCCATATATCAAGGTTTTTCTGCCTTTGCTTTCCAGCAACAGGGCAATAGAGAGCGGGATAGACCACGCCATCATATTGGCCAGAGTGTAGTATCCACCGTAAGTACTGGTGGTTCGCTCCTTCCCCATATAATGAAAAATTATCCCTACAATGGCGGACAAGGTGGCAAGAACCAGAACCCACTGCAACCATTGTGAAGTTTTAAATGATCTCCGGTTTTGGATCAGATAGGTCAGTGGAAAGTAGCTTAATATCATGAAGTGAGGGAACATGCGTGGAAGCTCTCTGAAGGAGTCACCTCCTGAAATCATGGAAATGAAGCCGGATAAAACATATGCAAGGATGAGATAGAAGAAATAACCAGAGGGTATTTTCCTTTTTACTAAAAGATAGAGAAGGATCACAAAGTAGAGGGAAGCCGCAATCTCAACCAGGATGATGCTAAAATAGAGACCTGCCAGCAGGCAAAGCAGCAGGTAGTCCGGCCAGTACCGGAATTTCCCAGAGATGTTGTCTAAATTAAGCAGAAGCAGTACACCTCCCGCAAATTCTCAATAGGCATTTACAGTAAAAAACTCAGTGTGAAGCGATGAGTGCTCCCCAGATCCTCCCCAAATGGAATAAAACCGTAATCAAGCCTGATAGAGGAGCGGTTAAAGCCCAATCCCAGGGTCACTGAGCGGGAATCGTAGCCACTCAGTAAACCAGCCCTGAGGGCGAGCTGTTGCCAGAGCAACCACTCGGTACCCAGATGAATTCTGATATTTTCATTGGTGATAAGAACGATATCTGAGGAGAGACTTCCCCGAACTTTAGTAGAAAAAACCGGCAGTTGATAATACCCCCCCAAACGTGTAATGAGTGGTAGATCACTACTTTCGGACTTCAGGTTGTTCATTCTCCCAAAATTCTGCATACTGATCCCAAGTTGCAGTCCTTTAACGGGGGCACGATACATGAGCCCAAGATCCAAACCGATTCCGGCAGCACTCTCAACATAAATTTTTTCGAACAGGTATTTCAAGGTAAGTCCAATATCAAACCGCTGATGAAGCCGGCGGGCGTAAGAGATACCAGCCGAAAAATAATGGGCCGAGGTATTCTCCAGAGGTTCCGAAGAAGCGATGACCCGCACCGGGATATCTCCTATGTTGAAGCTGCGAAGATGAAAGCCCCAGGCAGATTTTTTACGAACCAGTGAGAGCGCTAAAAATTCACCTCGAATATCCTGAATCCATTCGTTATGATTGAACAGCACATTGGATCGTTTCGCTTTCAGCATTCCGGCAGGATTCCAATAGACTGCTGAAGCATCTTCAGCGACCGCGGTATAGGCTTCACCCATCCCTACCGCACGGGCATCCACCGCAATTTTAAGATAGGCCAGACCATTCTGACCCTTATTGGTATTATCAGCAAAAACAGTGAAAGTTCCCAGTAACAAGAACAACCAGAAAAATAATTGTTTCATTTTCTCCCCAAATAAACTTGCGTGTTAAATTCGCGAATCATTAAAAAGCCAATTGCCAGCTGAAGACGTGGCTTACACCCTCATCAATAACAGAGGTTACGAAGGCGTAATCCAAAATCGCTTTTACTCGTGTAAAGCGGTCTATCTCAAGTCCACCACCAAATGTAAAATGGTCGGTATCGTACCCAATTCTGGCGGCAACTCCGGGCACAGTAAACTCCAGACCCAAATGATTTTTTACTTCACCTGCATGGCTCCATTCAAAATCGTAAGCAGCATGAATCCAGCGGACGGGCGCATCATAAAAGAGTCCCAGCCGGTGAGTTATGGGAAATTTATTGTCCTTTTCTATTCCTCTCTCAAAAATATTATTGGTATTGGATTGTAGGCTGGCATTCAAATCTTTGACCAGATATCCTACAGAAAGATCTCTGGTGACCTTTGCCAGAATACCTAAATCCATACCGAACCCACTTCCGTCATAATCAAAATCCGGATCGGAAAGGTCTTCCCGCAAATATTTCGCATTGATACCTACGGACAGACGCTGGGGTACCACAAAAATTCCAAAAGAAAAATATATGGCATGAATACCATGATTAATATTGTCAGTTGCAAATCCCCGGGAGTCATAGCCCTGGATATCCTTCACACCGGAATAGATCCATCCCAGAGACAATCCACCCTGGGGTTTCAATGGTGAAGACAGTCCTACAAAGCTGAATCGCCGATCCAGGGAAAGAAAACTATATGAAAAATTTGCAGAGAATTTTTCCAGATAAGGTTGAGCTGCGGGATTATAATAGAATCCAAATCCATGATCCGCCGTTGCCACCTGGGCGTTTCCCATGGCAATGCCGCGTGCTCCCAGGCCAATCCGCAGGAAGGCACCCGAATAGCCACCGTTGCCCTCTGCATGGATCTGAAATATGAAACCCCACATCAGTATGATGAAGATAATTCTAACCATTTATATTCCTTTTGTTTATCCTGAACGGGTTATTCATGATAATAACAGGCAATCCCGGTATCAATTGATCACCACAATTTTACCCCAGGTTACCCTGCCTTCCACATCGGCTCTGAAAAAATAGACACCATTATCGACTGGCCGGCCATTATTATCTCTGCCATCCCAGCTTGCAGATCGATCCAGAGTATTCTGGGTAGGAACCGCTTCATTTTCACGCAGCGATATTACCTTTTCCATAGCAAAATTGTAGATATCAATTTTTACTTCACCGGCCGTAGAAATATCGTACTGGAAACGTATTTGGGTCCCCCGTTCCGGTGAAAAGGGATTGGGATAGGCGTATACGGCCGGCTCCGTCCGCTCCCGGGTTGATACAAAGCTGCGAAAAACCACCCAGCTAAATCCGTTATCGTCGCTACTGGCCAGACCATCTGCACTACCCGCCCACAGGCGATGAGATATTCCGCCGGAAGGCGAGGTGGCCACAGAGTAAAATTTTTCGGTCAGAATTCTTTCACCGCTGTCCTGATCCTCCATAAGTGGAAAGAGGTACCAGCTCAGACCCTGGTCAATAGATTTATATAGTCCATTTTCAGTGGCGACATAGACTGCTGAATCGAAAAATGCAATGTTACGTGCGAAAGTTCCATCCTGTAGTTCGGCGGTAAGAAGATTCTGCCAGTTTTTTCCACCATCCAGGGTCCGGCTGACTGAATTAAACTCTTCACCACCGGTGGTTAAGGTAACGGCCCAGACGCTATTATCCCAGGGATTGTGCGCCAGGGCAATGATCCAATTTCCGGAGATACCCCCGGTAACCGGTATTTGATCAGCAGCTACGAAAAACCTTTCCCAGGTCTCTCCCCCATCGCTGGATTTACTGATTCCGCCGGCTGTGCCAATCCAAATATTGCCCGAGGTATCAGCCATGGCAGAAAAACCGCGGTGGTTAAAGTAATCCAGGGCACTGAAGGGGAAGCCATCGGTGGTAATTACTTCCCATGTTTCACCCTTGTCAAGTGAACGCCGCACGCCCCCTCCAAAACTGGTTATCCAGATCTGGGTATCTAAAATAGCAATATCAAAGGTAATATTCTGCACGTGAGTGGTGGTGGGACGCATACCGCCCATGGTATCGGTTACTGCATCTATCGGCTGGGGAATGAATACCCACTCAGAACTGCCGGAACTTCTGTAACGCAATCCCCCCCCGGCAGAGAGAGACTGATCCTCCTGCACCAGGGTATCATAACCGGTTGCGATCCACACGGTGCCGTCCGAAGCGACCGCCAACGCAGACACCCCACCCTTACCGCCATAATTTGCAGGAGTTTCGTTCTGCCAGGTCACTCCCTCATCTGTCGTCACACTCAGACCAAAGCCGGTTCCGACCAGCAGCAGATTGCTATCCCAGGTCAAATCGGTAATGCCATTTCCCACCAATCCATTACGGTTTGGATCTTCATCCTGTATAGTAAACCTCTGAATAATTTGACCATAGACAGTCCACGAGAGGATTATCAGTAAAAGAATGGTAATATTAAATATTCTTATCTTTCCATGAGGCATCATTCTGTTCCTTAGTTTTGAATCACTTCAATGCTGTCAACCATTGTGGTCGAAAACTGGTCTACAAAGTCCTGTGCATGAAACGTGAAGATATAAGTCCCGGGTGTATTACCCGGATCAATTCTGATAATACGCGAATATTCACCGTCAGCCGCGACAGGATCTCCGCTCTGGCCTATCTGACCGTAATCAAACAGGTCAATCGGATCACTCTCGGGACCCAGGCTTCCATTGGCTTGTCTAATTTGAGCTATAAAGTATACCCGTTTAATATCCGCTAAAGACTGACCGTCCTTGACTTCAGCTCGGACAGTATCAATATTGGAGAAAGTAGCAAAAATAAGCATGGTATCCGGGACGGAAATATTCAACAGTTGAGGTTCTGAATTTTCCATAAAGACCGGATGCACCACTTCTGTAGATCTGTCATTAACCCGGTCCTCAGCAAAGATCCGTAATTCATAGTCATCCTTCCTGGCGGCCGCATAACTGGAATCAATAGTCATCGTGAAAACCGGGGAATTATTCAATGGGTTGGAAATGGTATCCTGAAAAACCGGAAAACTATTGCCCGGTTCAAATCCCTGAATAACCACCCAAAGTATATCATTCAAACCATCATTATCAATAACGGTAAACTGAACCTCGGTGGGCGGCATATGCAGGGCAACGGTATCGGGGAAAATATAATTCACAATTTCAGGCGCTTGATTAGGAAAGATGTCCAGGTTCTGATCCAGGCTCTGTTTCTGTTCCCCGGAGGTTGCCTGGGCAGATACACGCACCTGGTAGGTCCCCTGAGGTAGCATTAACTGGGTTCCCACCACAGTCAACGAATATATTTGATCGAAGGCAATCACATCCCCGGAATTGTTACCAAGGGCATCTCCGTCATCGAACATTTCAAGATTTAAGCTGTTTTGTCCGGTGGAATCTGTGATGACACAAGTTACCTGATCAATTCCGGCATTTCCCTCGGGATGGGTTACCTTCGCGGTCAGTAATACCGATCTTGCCGAGGTGGTACTGATCGCTTCAGGAATATTTACCTCTTGTACCTCAAAAACTCCGGGACTCTGCACAATCACTTGCTCTTCCTGACAGGCATGAATAAGAAATCCCATGACTATCAAAGGAAGAGAAAGGCGGAGAATCTTATTCATTCTATTTACCTTTCTGATTTCAACTCGATAATTTAGCATCACCTTAACAAAAAATGAACTTGTTCTTATTTTTTAAGTACCAGCGCCCGCCACTCGTTCAGGCTTCGAATTTCAAGTTTAGAGAGGGTTGTGCCAATTTCTGCTTCAATTAGATGAAGATCCTGATCCAACACTCCCGAAAGTATCAGAGTTCCAGCAGATTTTAATTTAGCAGTTAAAACGGATAATACCTGTCGAATCGCAGTAAGATTAATATTGGCCAGAACCACATCGAAGGATTCAGCGGGGACCACCTGAATATCTCCCTCCCTGAAAATAATATCCTTTTCATCGTTTAATGCCGCATTATGTTCCGCATTGGCAATCGCCTCACTATCAATATCACATCCCCAAACTTCAGCAGCTCCCCTCTTTTTTGCCAGAATAGCGAGAATACCGGAACCGGTTCCCACATCTAAAACCTTGTCTCCCCTGTGCAGGTATTTCTCAACCAGTTCAATCATCATGCGGGTGGTTTCATGGTGTCCGGTACCAAAAGCCATCTGCGGATCGATGATAATCCCGATCTCCTTCCCGGAGAGATTCATCTTCTTCCAGGGTGGCAGCACCCAGGTAGTATCGCCTACCTTGAGAGGATGAAAAAAAAATTTCCATTCTGCCAGCCAATCCCGGCCTCTTTTAAGTTGAAGCGAGATATCCTCAGCATGGATCCCGGGGTTGAGAATTTTCAGACTTTCTACAATACCAGCAAACTTCTCCGGCTCAAGACTATCTGTGAAATAGATTTGCCAGTAGTGATCATTTAACTCTTCGATTCCCGAACAGCCTCGCCGGAAAAAGAATTCCGGGAGCAGTTCGGTATTAAAATCTGAAACGTGAATTTTTACTATGCTGTAATTGTCCTTCTTATAAGACATCAATTTTGGCCGTACTTTCACATTTATAATATCAATGGGTCATCTTATAAATCAGTTCGATCAGAACTTCACCTACCGTTTGCAGACTCCGGGGCGAGCATTTTTCCGGAGTATCTTCCAGGGTATGCCAAAAACGGTGGGATGCATCCGGGTATTCAAAATCAATGATATCAATTGCAGGAATACCGGCTTCGTTTAAGATAACATGATCATCAAATACATAATGTCTCACTTCGGGCAAGAACTGATACGCTCCCACATTTTCAGCAGCCTTCCAGACCAGATCGACAATTTGACTGGCAAACTGCTGGGAATAACCTTCCCTGGGGATTTGAAGCTGGGCATCTCCGATCATATCCAGCAAAATCGCAAATCGGGGGAAGATACCCTGGTTATTCTCGCTAAAGTGACGGGAGCCTAAACAGTAATTATCCAAATCACCTTCACGGCCATAATCTTCCCCGTCAAACAAGACAATATCGATCCCAACCGGAGGTTCATGCTTTTGCAGATATAATCCCAATTCGAGCAATACTGCCACCCCGCTGGCACCATCATTGGCACCCAGAATGGGTTCGTTGCGGTTCGAAATGCGGTCCAAATCCGCAAACGGCCGGGTATCCCAGTGCGCACAGAGCATAATTCGATCCATTTTTTCCGCATAAAAAGAGCCAATGATATTGGTCATGGTTACGGTTTCACCGCTTTCGGTATTAAAGTGCATAAACGGTTGTCGAACCACCGATGCACCCGCTTTTTCGAGCTGCCCGACTAAATACTCCTGACAGGCGGTATGACCGGAACTGCCCGGAGCCCGGGGCCCGAAATCTGTCTGGTCTACCAAAAACTGAAAAGCGCGATCACCATCAAATGACTCCGCGTGCGGCAGGTTTATCATCATGACCACGGAAAGAAGCAATATCTTCAAAGACCAGCTTGAGTGTAAAATGTGTTGAAATTGTTTCACGGTTTTCCTCTATTTAATTGAATTTAATATTAATCATTATGATTATTGCCTTAACTATGAAACTCAGCGGGCTGTCATTGCGAGTGTAGCGAAGCAATCTCATTTTCTACAATTGAACCAGGAGATTGCTTCGTCGCTGTCGCTTCTCGCAATGACACTCAATTAATTACCAGGCAATATTAAAAAAATCAATGATTTTGGTTCCGTTTTTTTGGATGAAAAGCAATAATCATATTAATCATTTTTATTATACGACTTCTCCAACATATGTATCCCTTACCGGATGGCAATATTTACATTGATACCGAATTCAAAGTACGAGAATTTTCCGGTCCGTTTTGTATTGTTTGAGGAGTACTCAAAGAACATGGATCCATTGACTTTCTGGCTGAACCGGTAGGTGACTGAGGGTTTCAATTTAAAGGATTCATTTTTGTTCTGTTCCACAAACTCATCAGAACCAATGCCCGGCCGGCGGGCGAATGAGACATCATTACTCCGGCTTACAGTTAGATTTAACTGCATTTCATTCTTTAATTTCTTCTTATTCAAAAACGGAAGTGGAATACGAAAACCGGTCGACTTTGAAAAAGAAAAAGTAACATCCATTCCGGAGCGTTCAGATTTATTATCTCCACTGGTTGCAGTATAGGTAAATATGGAAGATCTGGTATAGCGGAAATTTCCGGTAACCCCCCAAACAGTAGTAATGCTCACGCCCAAAAAAGGAGAATAGGCATTGGAGTAACCCCAGTTTGTGCGGGTCTGTTCCTCCCCCTCGTATCGAATGGTTTCATTACTCTTTCCACTCCGGCCGTGTTCAAGTTGAATAGATTTGGCATATTTCTTAAAAAAGAACCACCTTTCCACACCCGACAGCCGTAATTGCCAGTCGGGAATCAATTTATACCAATCCTGTTGATTATTATCCGGATCATCTCCAATGAAAAAGAAAGTACTGGAATTATTTTCGGTTTTTAGCTGATTATTCTGAGTTAAATCATTGGAAAAATTATATTTAAAGGAAGAAGTTAAATTTTTAATGATATCAAAACTCAAATTACCATTTAAAATTTGCCCATTTTTAATGGAAGGTGCAACTTCCAGCTTTCCATAAGTTGTATCCGTTCCGACCCCGATATCCTCGGTGAAACCCAGCTGATATTTCAATCCCGGCATCTCATCAATATTAAAATGACTCTCGCTGTCCCGAATCTGGTAATCCAATCCCACTGATTTCCAGGCATTAAAGAATCGCCATACTAATTTGAGGGGATTAATGGCTGAAACAGCTTTAGAGCTTCGACCTCCTTGTTGTTCTTGTTGAGATTCTTCTTCCTTTTGCTCTTCCTTTTCACCCCCTGGTTGAGATTCCTCCTCCTCGGGACCACCTAGCTTGCGTCGCGGTCCGCCTGAAGTTTGCCCTGGCCCCGGAGATCTTTGGGACTTCCGGGGATCATAAAACTTACTTGCCAATTGTGAGGGCTGAAGGTTGACATTAAAACCCATGGTCTTTTGCAAACTACTGGACTTCTCATTGGTTTTGACATTGGCAAGATTGTAGTTAAAACCAGCATTATATTTAAAACTCTGGGTCATCCAACTGAACCACTTGGGATTATAATTAGCGCTGAAGTTCTGGCTCATGACTTTATCTGTCCCAAAATCAAATTTGGTAAAAATCGATTCTACCAGATCAACGGCCCGCATACTATCCACCCATGCATCGGACTTAAAATCGCGGCTAAAATTTAAGGTGATGCTGGGAACCAGGGTATAGCCAATCCCAAACCTGCGCGAGGATGTGGTTCGAATGGTATTGGTTGGCAGTTCCTCCAGGCGCGCTTTCCGGGTGGTTTCATTGTCCCGAATGGAGATACTGGCATCCAGCGAGGATGGGGTATAAGAAACTGCCTCTTTGGAAAGAAGACGCACAATGGGCCCCCTGCCCAGCCAGGAGAAAGGTTTAAAAGTATTATCCCTGGAAAAGGGTACCTTAATCCGCAGCTGACCACTGATATTTTCGGCATCGTTTATATCATAGCGCTCATCACTGGCTTCTTTCTGACTCCAGTCAACATCCATAGTGAACATATCGATGGAATATTTTAAATACCATGGTGTTCTCTGATCTCCCTGACGTGAGAATGTTCCTCCAAGAGACAAAGACTCGGAGATGCGGGAATTTTCCTCCAGTTCCGGATCCAATTCACTCAGACCAAAGAACTGCTCCAATTTGCCGGTGCTTCCTGCTGGTTTATACTTGGTGAGTTGATCGGAATTATAGAAAAATTTAGGAATATTACGGGTACGCACAAAACTGCCGGATACCGGAATATTGAAGCCCCAGGAAGATGGTAAAAATTTATTGAGGCGTAAACTCATCCGGTAGTCCTGGCGCTCGGTGGTATTCCCACTTCCAAATTGATCTTCAATACGGCGGAAATCCGCATCAACAACCTCCCACTGAGCCCGAAAGGTGGCCACATCAGCCAATGCCAGGTCGGTCATCAAACGCATGGCCGTCCCTTCATCCCGGTAAACATCAGTCACCCGCAGCTCATCGATCCAGACTTCCATATTATCCATGGGAAATTCACCGACATTTTTTGCACCGATCACCATAAAATTGAGATTACGGAGATTGGGCTGTCCCACTACTTTGAAATACTGATTGGGATTTTGCGGATTTTGACGGTAGTAGACCACCGCGGTTGTATCCCCGATAAAGTATTCATCCTGTTTGGTTTTGGCAAGTTCATCCAGGACAATATCGAAAAAATTCCTTTGATCCCAGCCGGGAAATACCTCACCTCCAACCTCATAGTATATCCCTTCTGCGGGTCCAAATCTCATGTAAAATTGCAGCGGTGAATCTTGTTGCGGGAGTGCATCGCTGCCATGCACAAATAATTTAAATTTTTTATAATTGATAAGATCCATCTTCTCAAAGAGTTGTTTGCTGGCCTCTGCCCGGGCTCCAGCTTCAAGATGACGCAATTGCATCACCAACGACTGTTCCTTACTCACCGCCTTGGTAATACGATCCTGGATACCGGTGACACCCGGAGGTGGAAAATACGATTCCGGAGGTTCAGCATTTTCTTCGGTATTATAGACCGTGATGCTGAAGAGGCTGTCATTCAACACAAAAGGTGAATTCTCATCAGCAGCCACACCCTTTTCCTCCCACTCATTGCCCACAAAATCGAAAGTGGCGATAGTTAGAGCGCGATAATTATTATCCCGGGGAATATCGTTGATCCAGAGACGCACATTATAAATCTCCTGAAAGGCAGTATCCGGGTTACCCACGACCAGATTGGGATCGTAGGCCCGGATCGGGATGCGATAGAGTTTCCAGCCTTTAGCAGTACTTCCGTTAATATAGGGATGCAGGCTATCGGAAAGATCAAAGCTATATGTAAAATAATCATTGAATACACTAACACCCCCGTTATCATCCAGGTCCTCAGTATCGGGATACTTTGCGCCCTGGGCCTGACCATTTCCTTCAGTACCGTTTATTTGCGAAAAGGGAGGTGAAGAGTTTTGGGGCGCTGCCCAGATATCAAAAGGATCAGCGTTGGGTTGGCCGGCCTTGATTCCATCCAGGCCTAAATCTTCATCCAGATCCAGCAAACCATTCAGATTCCGGTCCTCAGTATTCATATTTCCCAGGGAAGGTTCGTTAAGAAAATTAAAAGTATTTCTGCGAATATAAAAATCCTCACTAATCCGTCCAATATCGATATTGACCTGCCCCACAGACCCACGCACCCACATCTCAATAAATTTAGTCTTCTTCTGATCCGGGAAATTTACAGTACTACGCATCACACCTGCCCAGGCTGCGCTGTCCGGAACGTTTTCATTTTTCCACTGCAAAACCAGCACATTGGTAGTGGTACCCGTCTGGGCATTGACATCCCGGTTGGGCCAGATATCGCGAATATCCACCTGATTATAGGGATTATACCAGAACATTTGCAAGTGATTATCATCCATACCATACATTTGGGTAGTATCATTACGATCAATCTCAAAATCCACCCCCAGGCGGGGTATCCGGAAACGGGCCGGGACCGAAGCCCGGGACCAGGTTCGGTAGACAATACCCAGCGGTGTGGTTCGCTTACTTCCTTCAAAATCATCAATATAGGCCACACCCTGCTTTTCTCCCAGATCATCTTCATTAAATGTATTGGGATTAGGCTTCACCTGGGCATATTCTGCTTCTATTTTTAAGCGCGATTCCGCAGAAGTTTCCACAATGGGTAAAATATCCAGCATTTTGGTAATAAAATTAGGTTTAAAATTCAGGGCAGTATTCACATCCCAGATGATATTTCGCAACGGTTCCTGTCCCAGGCGTACCCGCTGATCCAGGGTAGACTTGCTAAGATATAAACCGGTCATCCCGATGAAGCCGCGTTCGCCAAATGAATATTCAATACGTCCACCCAGCAGAGTCTTTTTGTCAAGTTGAAACAGGCTGCCCCTCTCATATTCGATCTCCACATTGGCATCTGCACGGCGAGCCTCGGTGGTCAGAATCTGGAGAGTCCCACCGAAGTAATCGATCGCATAATCCTTATCCTTAACCAATTCCCTGCCATTCAATTTCACAATTTCAGAGCCTTCCAATACATTAAAACCAAGGTTATAGGTAGAAGAAACTGAACTGGTGGTAATTTCGAGATGAAATTTATGCTCTTGCAACTCAGCGGTGCGGTTTTTAAGATTATAGATATTGACATTCAGGGAGGAATCGATAGAAAAATTACTTCCCGTTGGTGGTGCAAAAGGCCTGGTGGATGGAAATATCAGATATCCATTTGGCAGATCAAAAATGGCTGAATTATTGAGGTCAATGAGTTTATCACCGGTTTCAGTGACATCACCCTGGTTGTCTAAACGGTCTAAACCCATCAGATAGATAAATGGTTTGATCTCCCCTACCGACTGAACGTCAACATCCTCACCGGTCTTGGTATAGAGAATATTGACGTTGAAACCCTCTTTGGGAATATTGGCAGCCCCCAGATTATAGACATTTCGCATACCCAGATTCCAGGTAGGATCCTGAGGCTTAAATCCCTGAGCACGAACCAATTTTAACAGAATAGTAGCAGATGTATCGGTCACTTCATTAAACAATAGACCCTTTTTTATTCCGTTTTCCAATAGATAGGCTAC
>CBDUVK010000033.1:0-14664 GCA_965370645.1 uncultured bacterium | reverse complement strand
TCCGCCAAGCCGCAAATCTTATCCGTCAAAACCGGATCGAGTGATTCAAGCTCCTCCCAGCTAATAACCCATGGTTTATCCTGAAGATAGATCCCTCTCTCGTTAGTCTTGGAAGAAACCCTACTCAAGACATCCGCAGCATAATCAACACCCAGCACATCACACAATCGTGGTAACTCTCTGCCAATATTTTCCAGTCGGATGGTTTCTGTGGCCTTCTCTAATGCCAGAAGATTCCATTCATACCAGTAAAGTGCCCCCTGCAGAATGAGTTTTTGCTTAAGGCTTAATTCAGGATTTTCAAATATTGTTTTAAGATCCGGAATATATTTTTCAATAAATTCGGGACTTTTAGATCCTTTCTGTAAAATAAATTGGGCAAAGCTGGCAATAACCGGCAATGGGTGGCGAACCTGGTGAAGAACGTATTCAAATTCATTTCCAATGCCACTCGGTCCTTGCGGCGGGTGAGGATCATCAACTGCCAGGAACCAGGAAGAAAAACCATCCCGCCCTCTTTCCGGGTGCGTGTTCGCATCAAGTTCATGAAGAATATCCAATCCCAGCTCAGAGAATAAATTGGTACTGTAAAGTGTACCACTTCGCCCGCAACCTGTGATCAGCAATTTCTTTTCTTTTATCTCAGACAATTGAGAGATCCTTTTCTAAATAGACAATGAAAATAATACAAAAAAATTAATGGAAAAGGAACAGGTAAATTTATGGTCTAAAAAGGTAGGCGTTCAACCGAAATAATGTGTTACGTTAAACCGCAATGGCTGTGTTTTCCTGAATAGATTGGTAGGATGTGCTATTGGCTGTTTGCTTTTGGCTTTTAGCTAAAGGCGAATAGCCAACAGCTAAGAGCAAAATTAATTAATAATCCCCTGCCTGCCTTTCCGGCATCCCAGGCAAGCTGGTATCTGGGATCTAAATTAATTACATCAGCTTTCCTTCGGCAACTGCAACAACTTTTCCGCCAACCTCAATATGAAATTTTCCGGCATCTTCGCTGGCTCTTAAGTAAAGATGAGAGTGCCTGCCAATTTCAAATCCCTGCTCCACCCGCACATCAATTTTATTCTCATTAAAATAGCGGTACTTCACTAAATAGCCAGCAAGGCATCCGTTTGCACTCCCGGTGGCAGGATCTTCCGGAATGCCAAAATAATCAACAAAAACCCGGACATTGAGTTGATTCTGTGGAGAGTAAGTTTCCGAACAAAAAACCAACAATGATTTCACCTCTCTGGATTCGATGAACTCAAAAAACAGATCCCGCTTTACCATAGCTTTTTTTACCGCTGCCAGGCTTTTCAGAGGCACAATGATAAAGGGGAGCCCGGTAGAAACCTCCTGAATGGGAAAACGCTGACCGACATCATCTAAACCGAGACTGAGCATTTCAGCGAGAATGCCAACTTCAAATTTTTCCCCAAAAGTCGGCTGTTTTTGTACCATGCTTAAAGAATCGACCTGGTTCCTGTTGTAGGTAAATGAAACAGGAATGTCACCAATTTTTAATTTCAATACAAGACGATCTATAGGATTTTTAATGATTTCCTTCTGGATAGCATAGGCCGTACCTAATGTTGGATGACCGGCAAAGGGAACCTCTTCCGCCGGTGTAAAAATTCTCACCGGATATCCATCCTCCTCTATCTTATCGGTGAGTATAAAGGTGGTTTCGGAATAATTCATCTCTTTCGCAAGAGTCTGCATCTCCTGGTCCGAAAAATCAGCTGCATCCAGGAAAACTGCCAACTGATTGCCTGCATATTTTTCTTCCGCAAACACATCCAGAATTAAAAATTGATCTTTTCTCATGGCTTCTCCAAAAAGTATCTAACCTGAAATATTAATCATATAGAGCCGGAAAGAAGATGAATCAGACTATGTTTATTGATCCACGAATTACACTAATTTTCACGAATTATTATTTTATTTCATATCAAAATAAATAAGTTATATAGTATTGTGTTAATTTGTGAAATCCGTGGACAATCTTTTTTATCTTCTATGCGGCTTTGCGTGATGTTTTAAAAAATTATCAAAATAGTTTCAAAAATACACCTCAGATGAAATGTTTATCTCATCAAGATCATGCTTAATTCCCTCCAAATTATCCCTGGATACCGGAAAGATTTCATCCGAGGGATATCCCCGATCTAGGGTATACAGTTGAACCATGGCCGGTTCAATGTTCTTAATCTGCTCCACCCACGCTCGAAGATGAACGGTTGAATAGTTTCCTGCTTCACCGGAAGCAAATAGTGATTGAATAGTTACATTGCTCATTTGTAAAAGGCCACTTATAATATCCTTCAGGTTAATACCTCTGGTAGGATTGTTATATTTCCGGAAATACATTTCATTTCCGCAATCCAGCTTCATGATTCTCACATCCAGTTTTTCGATGGCCTCCCGGATATCCGGTCGGGAGACCGTGCTGGAATTTGATAATATTGCTGTCAGTGCTCCGGGAGCATGTTGATTCCTTATACGAATAACCTCCTCAACAATTTGAGGAAAAGCGGGATGCAACGTTGGCTCTCCATTTCCCGAAAAAGTCAGGTAGGAAGGTTGTGATGTCAATTCTTTCAATGCGCCTGCAAGAGCGGTACTAAGATCAGATAGCTCCGGCCAAAGGCTGGCATCGTAAAGTTGATCTCCATGAATCTGGGTCCATCCGTATTGACAGTAAACGCAATTAAAGGTGCATATTTTAAGTTTCAGGGGTAGAAGATTAATTCCCAGAGAGCGTCCCAGTCTTCTTGAATTCACAGGTCCATAGATCAGCCCTCTTTGCAAAGGGATAGTCATATCAAATCCCCTGTTGATTAAATTCATTTAATGCACTACCTAGCCGTTTTATACCCTCGGTAATTTCATCTTCATTTAAGCTGGAAATTGAAATTCGAAAAAATTTTTGTAATTTTGAACTATAAAAATAATATAATCCCGGACTCGCCAGCACACCATGTTTCAGTAAAATAGTTTTAAAGTGATCTTCATTCTGGTATACTTTAGACAGGCTCACCCAAATTGTGTATCCACCATCGGGTTTAGTCCAGGTTACATTTGGAGGCAAAAATTCATTCAGGGCATTCAGTGCGGTAGTCATTCTTCGCCGAAATATTCGATGTACTCTTTTTAAATGTTTATCATAATATCCATTCCTGATAAATGCCGAAAGGGCACTCTGAATAACTGAATTGCTGGATAAATCAACAAACCGTTTGATACCGGTCAACCGCTCAATACATTCCTTTTCAGCAGCGATCCAACCTATTCTGATCCCAGGGAAAAGGACTTTTGAAAATGTTCCCAGATAAATAACCACCTTTTTTTGATCCATCGATTTAATGGGAAGGACTACTTTACCAAAATATTTCATCTCTTCTTCAAATCCATCTTCAACCAATGGTATCCTGTGTTGTTCGCATATAGACAATAATTTCTCACGATGCCCCTGGTCGGTGGTAATTCCGGTCGGATTCTGGAAATTTGGTATGGTATAAACTAAAATTGGTTTTTTCTCAGCGATATTCTGCTCAAGTTGTGTAAGATTCATTCCCCCGTCATTAACCGGAATTTCCAAGATGTTCAGACCGTGATGGCGAATCAGGGGGATGACATTTGCGTAGGTGGGAGATTCAATCGCTACATACTCCCCAGGTTTTCCCAGTAATTTGAATATTAATTCTATGGCCTGCTGTGCACCATTGGTGATCAGTATCTCATCCGGAGTGATTGCAATACCATGAATCTGAAGGCGCTGAGCGATATCCTGTCTTAATGAAATTTCTCCCTGGTGACTGCCGTAACACAGAATTTTGGGACCTACATTGACCAACACCTGGTTCAGACTTCTGCGGAAATCATCCACTGGAAATGTCCGGTGATCCAGATCCAGGGGTGAGAGATTGATCAAGTCTTCAGGGAGTTGGGCAGCCTTCTCCGGATGAAAATTTAAAAAGTATTCGTAGAGCCGGCTGCTTTCCTTATTCGAATGAACATCCCAATTTATAATACCCTTTTTATAATTAAATTCACCAGTTACCACCCTGGCCCGTTTTCTTATCCGAGTGTAGGTTCCGGGTCGACTATCCACATAGCCTAATGCCGCTAATTCGAGATAGGAGCGGTAAACCGTTGTTCGATCTAATCCCAAATTTGAAGCAAGTTTACGGCTGGAGGGTAACGGGTCCCCTTCTTTGAGGATTTTTTGATCGACCAAATCTATGATCTGATCAATAATCTGCTGAAAAACCGGTGTCTTCTCATGGCGTTTAATTTTTAAGAGAACCATATTGCATCTCCGGTGAATTTGTCCTTTAAATACCTGAAATAGTAATTCATTTTCCAGATATAATTTTTAAGACGATCGGGATTCAAACAGTAATGGTGAAAGTGACCGTATTTTTTATATCCGAGCTGGCGATATATTCCCTCTCCAAGATTGGAAGCTCTTAAGACCGAAATTCTATAATTCATTTCACGAGCCATTTTTAAGCAGTGAATCGTCATCATTTTTCCAATTCCTCCTCCCCGCATCCCGGGAAGGACTCCTACATAATAAATACCTGCAGCCCCGGGGGTTAAAAAAAGGGTGGCACAGCCCACTGCTTTACCTCTGGATATACCTATATAATGATAAATTTTTACATTTTCATGCAGAAAATTCTGGCTAAAAAGTGAATAAAGTGCCTCAATAGCATATAGCGGCATGTGAAAACTTCTTCGTAGTACCCAAAGATACTGTTCGAGTTCCAGAATATTTGATACCGGTAAGATTTTAATCTCTGATACTAATAAAGACTCTAAATCAGAACCCTCCAATTCCAAAGCCATGGCCGCAGTGGTACCACCTGCAATAAAGCCGTTATTCTGCAGAACTTTCCCTAAGTCGCTCTGCCCCGGTTCAGGTCCAATCCACCAACAACAAGGGAGTCGAAAATGCGAAATATATTCAGTTATTTTCATTTCAATAGAATGCAATGCCGGTTTTTTGCTAACCATCGCATTCCAGCCAGGATACGGGATTCCGGTATTAATCATAGTCACCTCCCCATCCCGATGAATATGTCCGCCGGGAATGCCACTATAATATTCTCTGAATAGGTAGAAATTTTCCGCGATCAGTTCGACTGCATTCATTGAATAACTTTTTATCTTATTCTATTTATATTCCTAATTATGTGTTTACAATTTGAATCTACAAAACTAATTGGCAGGTGTAAACAACCAATTAATCAATATTATTACCCAGCCAATTATTTAATTAACATCTCCCTGAACAAAAACAGTTTTTTTCGCGGCTAACTTATTTTCTCGCCTAAGCATCCGATGATATGTGAAGGAAAATCAAGGAGATGGCATAAGGTATGGAACAGGTAGTGTTCTTATTGATGGGCTCATTATTAACCGTTATCGGTTTCTGGATAAAATGGTATTTTCGAAGAAGAGAACAATATGACCGGTACCGTACTGCAAGTATTGAAAAGAGACTTGAATGCCACCAGCGGGCCTTTGCCCTTACCTATGAAATTCAAAAGGGAGCCACAACAGAAAAGCATCAGAATATTTTTAACAAGTGTCATCAATGGTGGAGCGAGAATACATTTTATCTGGAACCGCAGACAAGGAAAGCGTTTCAGGAGTGCTACTGGCAACTATTGCTATTTAATAAAGGTAACCAGGAACCACAGATTATTGAGAAACGCTTAAATTTCAATAAATCAACCATTCCCAATACCAGAAGAATCATTTCGGAAGAGATCGGGATTCCCTTTCAGGAAGACAATTCAAACTCTGATAACGGGAAACCCAGTCTCACCAATTATTAGACTCCTTCCCAGTTCAATCACCCAATCACCCGCCTTAGGATATCTCAGCAGACAAAGATTTCAGGAAACCTTCTTAAAAAAGACAAACCACAATTTGAGAAATCTGTCAACCGGAAGGCCTTAATTTTATTGGATTTAGCCGATGATGAATATAGGACATGGCACGATACTCAAAGATGAAAAATTTCAATAAAATCAACCTTATTAATATATACATTACCAACCGGCTTCGGAGAAATCAGTTTGAGAAAGGAATGGCGGAGGGTCTTCAATCCATTGATGCGATTTTTTTCCCGAGCTGAAGCTCGGGGCAATTCAAAATTCATGATATATCCAGTTATTCCAAATGCTCGGGATAGAGAGTCACCTGAAAGTATTGCGAATCATTCAAATACATCTGGGCGGCTTCCTGAAAATTCTTCAAAGTGAGCTGTTCTATCCAGCTGCCGATCTGGAGAATGCTTCGCGGATCCAGCTCATTAAAATATCGGTATTCGAGAGCATCCAACCAAAAGTCATTTTCCTTCAAATTACTTTCATATTCTCGTTGACTGATCTCCCTGATTTTCTGAAGATAGGAATGTGGCACTTCCCGGGATCTCAGACTATCGATCTGCTGAAATATGGCTCTGGTAAGCTCCTTTACCCGTTGAGGATCGGATCCATAATTAATGGTAATCTGGTATCTTTCGCGCGGGTACCGGGAAAAATGACCGGATACACGTACCCCATATGTCCCTCCTAAATTCTCTCGGATCTGCTCTCTTAATTTAATGCGGAGTAAATCAATGAAAGCATTGGCTCTGAACACTTCATGAATAGACCATGTGAAATCGCCGGTAAAAACAATCGAGGTTTGACTTTTCGGTTCCAATCCCTTTTGAAGTTCCTTTTTTATCACTTTTTGAGGGGGATTATAGGTTACATCCAGCCAGCTTTCATCACGTGCTAAATTAGGCAATGCTCCCAAATAGGTTTTGATGAGTGATTTAATAATGTTTTCATCAAATTTTCCAACAAAGATGAATGTGAAATCCCCTGCATCAGCAAAGCGATCTTGATAAAATTGAAAAGATTGAACCATATTCATTCTCGCAAGATCTTGCACGGTCCAGGGTTTGTACCGGGAATGATTTTGGGTCAGTGTAACCGTTATAGTATCCTGGAAGGCCGATTCGGGACTGTTATTCCGATTTTCATAAAATGCCTCAAAGCGGTTTCGCAGGGATTCGAAGGTAGTACTATCAGCCCCAGGTTCTGTAAAATATAAATATACCAGTTGAAACATGATCTCTAAATCCTGTGGAGAACCACTTCCGGATAAACCTTCGGTCAGAGCACCGATGTAAGGCGAGACATGCACAATTTTATCAGCTAAGGCTTTCTCCAGTTGCTCCTGAGAAAAACTACCCAATCCACCATCACGAATCACACTCACCGCGGTCCTCGCAGCTACCAGGTTTGTATCAGCAACCAGGGAAGTCCCACCCGGACTAAAAGCGGTAAAAAGGATTTCATCATTTTTGTAGTCTGTTGGTTTTAAAATGACTTTGATACCATTTTGTAGATTCAGTTCTGTGACGTCTAATTCCTCTATGTAATCTTCTTTGACAATCGAACCCGGTTTGGGCTTCTCTGAAATCAAGGGTTGATCCAGCTGGTCATCAAAATAAGGTTGAACTTCCATACTTCCCACACTATCCAGGATTATCAGTAACTGTTCTTTATCCACCGGAATGATACCTTCCTTCTCCGGAAAAGAAGCCATAACCACCCGGTTACTTTCGGTAATCCAGGTTTCAGCTAAGGTGTTGATCTCCTGGACCGAAATACCGGGTATTAAATTTTTATAGAGCTGATACTCATATTCAATTCCGGGAACCGGTTCCTGCACCAGGAAATGTCGAACATATTCTGCCGCAAAAAGATTTGACTCTGTCTTATCTTTTTCCTCCAGTGCCTGTTTCATCATACGAAGAGTGGAGGCTTTATTTCGTTTTAATTCGGTTTCGGTAAAACCATATTGTTTGATCCGTTTGGATTCCAACAGTAAAGCAGTTAAACCCTGAGGAATTTCATTCTCTTTTACTACTGCATTGAGCAAATACACTTCACTGCTGCGAACGAATCTTCCTTTGCCCGAACTCGCAAACAGAAAAGGGGGATTCGCCTGTTTGGATATTTCAGCTAAACGTTGGTTAAACATACGGTTATACAACATCTCAATCAGCTGTTCCCGGTATGCTGCAACTGTAGACTCCTCCTGTACAGGTAGCTTATGATAGACTCCTATTCTGGAAAATCTGGCTTCCGGATCCGATGCAATTGCAAATAAAGTTTCTTGATGATCAGGTACTTCTGATACCTTTCGTTCCGGCGCTTTAGATGGCATGGGAATCGGTGAAAAATATTCCCTGATGAGATCTCGAATCTGATCTACCTCAAAATCACCAACAGCTACGACGGCCATAAGATCCGGACGGTACCAGCTACGGTAAAAACTGCTTAATGTCTGATGGTGGAAGGTATCCAAAACTGCTTTTTTCCCAATCGGAAGCCTTTCAGCATAACGGGAATTCCAGAAGAGGACAGGAAATTGCTGATCACGTATGCGGGCATCCGCTCCCCGACCCAGTCGCCATTCCTCCACAACCACACCCCGTTCTTTCTCAATTTCATCAGCTTCGAAAGAAATGTTCATCGCCCAATCCTGTAGAACCTGAAAAGCTTTTTCAATTATTTCAACCGTATCCGTCGGGACCTGCAGCATATAGACCGTTTCATCAAAACTTGTATAGGCATTAATATCAGGTCCGAACCGCATCCCAATTGATTCCAGGTAATCAACCAATTCATTTTTCCTGAAATTTTTTGTACCATTAAATGCCATATGTTCACAAAAATGCGCCAGACCCTGCTGCAAATCATTCTCCAATATTGAGCCTGCATTGATAGCCAAACGCAATTCTGCGCGATTTTCCGGTTTATTATTTTTGCGAATAATATATACCAGTCCATTGTCAAGAGTATCTTTAATAATTTCGTTGTCGAAGGGTAATGGTTGGTTCAGATCATCCGGCAGTGCAGATGTATCCTCTGGAATATTCAACTTTTTATCGGGAACCGTGCAGGCAAGATTGAATACAATTAATGTTAAAAAGCACAGGAAAACTTGTTTCATGAAATACAATCCTTTTCTTATATTGAGCTATTTATTCAAAGCATTCTGGGAAAAATACAATAAAATCCAAGCTATGCCCATAAATTAAGAAAGAAATCAATGTTGCCGGAAATTATTGCGGCAACCTTTGCTTAATAAATATTTTGGTTCTCAACAATATAACATTATTTGCGTAGTATACTGTTATTTAACAAAATAAGTTACTTATTAAAGTTACAAAAATACTGATATAAACAATTTTACACCTTTTTTAATCAATATTGGATATATTAATATGGTATGGTTTTAAAATATTGTTATTTTTAATGAGGATCTATTCAGAGGATGAGTTTGTAATTGATTATCCGTGAAGGAAAATTTATTAGGCTCTTATTTGAAAATCAATTTAATCATTTGAGGATAAAATCATGAAAAAAATTATACTTTTTACAACCGGCATTCTTTTCATCGCAATTATTAGCATGCTGTTATTTTATTCTAACCGCTCGCAACATGAGGAGCGAATTTCCGGGGCTTATAAAGCACTCAATTTTTTCAGCGAACAACGTGCTTACCCCAATAACAGCATCCCCGATGTTTCACATTATGCCGCTTATGAAAAAGTCTTGGAGCAGCGTAAAACCGCCAGGGAACTTACATTCAACACGCCCCCCTGGGAAACCATAGGCCCCCATAATACCGGCGGAAGAACCCTTGCTATTGCTTTCAATCCCCAGAATCCCAATACAATATATGCGGGATCCGCCAGCGGTGGATTATGGCGCAGTAAATCCGCAGGTGTCGGGGTGGTGGCCTGGGAATATGTCCCAACCGGATTTCCTCTGCTGGCTGTCTGCTCCATTGCGTTTGCTCCGGGAGACTCCAACATCATCTATCTGGGCACCGGTGAAGTTTATAATTACCAGCAGGCCGGTACCGGTGCCGCTTACCGCTCAACCCGCGGAAGTTATGGCATCGGTATTTTAAAAACCATGGATGGCGGTCAAACCTGGACAAAAAGTCTGGACTGGTCTTATCATCAGATGAGAGGGGTAGAGGTTGTTAGAGTGAACCCCCTTAATCCGCAAACGGTTTGGGCCGGGACAACTGAAGGGACTTACAGATCCACAGACGGGGGACAGAGCTGGCAAAAAGTCCATGATGTCATCATGGTCTGGGATCTGGCAATTCATCCTGTGGACACCAGTATCGTGATGGTTACCTGCGGTAATTTTTCCTCAACGGGTTACGGCCTGTACCGCACTACCGATAGCGGCAACAATTGGAATAAAATTATGCAGGGAGTACCTACGGTTTATGCAGGTAAAGGACATCTGGCGATTTCCCGCTCCTATCCGGATGTGATCTATGCCAGTTTTGGTAACGGATTTTCTTCGGCATCCGGGGCCAGCTGGTTATGTAAATCATCAGATAAAGGAGCAACATGGTCAATTGTATCTACCGTTGATTATTCCCGGTGGCAGGGCTGGTTCTCGCACGATGTCGGGATAAGTCCGGCGGATACTAATCTGGTTATTGCGATTGGTATCGGAGTATGGAAATCTACCAATGGGGGCACTACTTTGGTTGAAAAAGCGGCCGGTGGTTTAGTTCTGGGCAGACCGCCCATTGGCGGACCCGAAGGTCCACCCGATTATGTCCATGCCGACAACCATGATATTGTATTCCATCCCACAGATCCCAATACCTTTTATCTCGGAACCGACGGAGGCGTTTTCCGCTCACTGGATGCCGGAGAAACTTTTGAAAGCTGTAACGGAAGTTATCAAACTGTTCAGTTTTACAACGGTTTTTCCAGTTCACCCCTGGACTCTCTCCTTTCCCTGGGGGGATTGCAGGATAATAGTACCATCATTTATGACGGGCAACTGGCCTGGATACGAGTCATCGGGGGAGATGGTGCCTGGACGGGTATCAATTCACTTAATGATAATATCCTTTATGCCTCATGGCAAAGCTTAAACCTACTCAAATCAAACAACCGGGGACAGAACTGGTTTTCTGTTGCTGTACCTTCTTCTTACCCGACCAGCTTCATTGCACCCTATGTGGTAGCTTATGATAATCCGCAAATACTTTATGCCGGACGGGATAGAATTTATAAAACCACTAATGGTGGTTCCAGTTGGGTAACTACCAACAATGGTCTGGCTTTAGATGGCAATCCTGCCATTGCCTTGGCCATTTCTCCCCAAAATAGTGATGTTGTCTATGTTGCCACAGCACCTTTCAGCAACCCAAGAGGCGTATTTAGAACTATTGATGGAGGAAGCAACTGGGTAAATATCACCGGCAATCTTCCCGATCGATACCCTGCCGATCTTTATGTCAATCCGGTTAACGAGGCTAATGCGTACATCACATTCTCCGGATTCGGATCACCTCATGTATATGCAACAACCGACTATGGGAACAGCTGGCAGAATATTTCCGGTGGTTTACCGGATGTTCCGACATCTGCCGTGATTGTTGATCCATTATTACCGGATCATATCTACGTTGGTAATGATATCGGCATCTTCGTTTCAGTTGACGCCGGCAGCAACTGGACAGATTACAATGACGGGCTACCGGAAGCAGTTATGGTGTTCGACCTCAGTATTTCCCCAACCAACCGCAAGCTGCGGGTGGCAA
Organism: uncultured bacterium; assembly: GCA_965370645.1. Taxonomy (GTDB): domain Bacteria; phylum Calditrichota; class Calditrichia; order RBG-13-44-9; family RBG-13-44-9; genus RQOF01. The sequence goes on along the minus strand of CBDUVK010000033.1, from coordinate 3,000 downwards.
CCCACGGAAATGGGGCTTATGAGAGAGATCTCGTCGAAGAAACAGTTCATATCAGTGAGAGTAAGACATATATCAGGGATTACGAGCTACTCCAGAATTATCCTAATCCTTTTAATCCAAATACAACTATCCCCTATTCTCTGGGAAAAAGAGCTGAGGTCTCTCTGAGCATCTATAACAGTTTGGGGCAAAAAGTTAAGACTTTAGTCAATTCTATTCAACCGGCAGGCGAACACAAAGCGGTCTGGAACGGTACTAACGACCAGGGGATTAAGGTTTCTTCCGGAATCTATTTATATCGTCTAAACGTGGCGGGTCAGACAAAAATAAAATCCATGACCCTCACACGCTAGAAGTATTACCACTTTGTATGGAACTTGTTGGCAAAAGGAGCCATTTTCAGTGAACTGTCAAAATAAATTGTTTCATATTCCATTCGGAATATATTTAGTCCCTATTTTATTCATTCTGATCTCTTGTTCTTTCACCATTAGTCAGGATCTATTAAAACAAGGTAAGCAACAATTTCAGGATCAGGAATGGATACCGGCTGTAAATACTTTTAAACAGATATTAGATGATGAACCTCAAAATGGTGAAGCCTGGTTTTATCTGGGATTATCCTTTCACAGCCTGAAAATGTATCAGGAGGCACTCCATGCCTATAACTATGCAGACAGTTTAGGTTTTACTCAGGCGCAAACCCGCTACAATATGGCCTGTAGTTATTCTCTCATGAATGAGAAAGGGAAGGCACTTCATGCCCTTGCCGAAGCTATGAATGCCGGCTTTCAGCAGTTACAGCAGCTATTGAGTGATACAGATCTGGATAATATAAGAAACGAACCTGCCTTTCAGGAATTATTATTACAGCTTGAACAACGTGTCTATCCCTGCATACATAATCCAAAATATAAAGAATTTGATTTCTGGGTTGGTGAGTGGGAGGTATTTAATCAGCAGGGACAAAAAGTAGGTGAGAATCATATTCAGAAAATGATGCGGGGGTGCCTCATTCTCGAGAATTGGAAACCGGTGCGAGGTTCAGTTGGAACCAGTATGAATTATTATGATCCGGCCAGCAATACCTGGAAACAAAATTGGGTCGATGAAAACGGGCAAATCATATGGTATAGTGGAGAGGTCAGAGATGGTGCGATGCATTTCGAGGGAGAAATGATTGATCAGGAGGGAAGAATTGAAATGGCAAAGGTTGTTTTAAAATTACTACCAAATGGGAATGTTCATCACCTTATAAAACACTCCAAGGATTCCGGGAAGACCTGGTATACCAAGTTCGATGGGATCTATGTAAAAAAGGAGGCTAAGGCGCAAAAAGCGGAAGAATAATGGAAGTAAAAAAAGTATTAGAAACATGTTTATATTCTCAGGACTTTGAAGCCTCCAGGAAATTTTACAGTGAGATCTTAGGGTTGAAACTTCATTCCAGAGCGGGTAATCGGCACCTGTTTTTTCGCTGCGGAGATGCCATGTTCCTCATCTTTAATCCTGAGGAGACCCGTCGTCCCAATCAATCCGTGCCATCTCATGGTTCTCAGGGAGCTGGTCATGTGGCATTTTCAGTTCCGGAAGAAGACATTTCCGGATGGCGTAAATATTTGGAACAAAAAGGCGTAGAGATCGAGGCCGACATTCACTGGCCAGAAGGAGGCCGATCCCTCTACTTCCGCGATCCTTCAAACAACTCGGTAGAATTGACTTCTCCTTGTACCTGGGGAATAGGTAACAGCACATAGACAATTTGAATTGAATTCGAAGGTAATATTTGATGAAATACTGGTTACTAAAATCTGATCCGGAAGAATTTGGATGGGCTCATCTGAAATCCCTTCCCACTAAAGAAACCACTTGGGACGGTGTAAGGAATTACCAGGCGAGAAATTTTTTAAAGGAGATGAAAACCGGTGATCGAGCATTCTTCTATCACAGCAATACCAAACCCCAGAGCATCGTGGGGATCAGCTCTATTATTCGTGAAGCTTATCCGGATTCTACTCAATTTGAAAAAGATCATTCTCAATATGATTCAAAAGCCTCGCAAGATAAGCCCATCTGGTTCATGGTTGATATTCGATATGAAGAAGATTTCGATCCCCCTATTACCCGGGAAGAGCTAAAAAACAAAGGCAATCTGCAGGAGATGCTGCTTTTTAGAAATTCGCGATTATCAGTTCTTCCGGTCACTTCTGATCAATGGAAGACCATTTTAAATCTGCGAAAAAAACAATAGCCGGAATCCTGGAATTCATCTTATCGAACCCGTGATTTAAAATAAGAGAGGAGCCAACATGTCTGTCTACTCCATTGGTGTGGATCTCATAGAGATAGAGCGAATTGCAAAATTACTTGATCGCTATGGAGATAAATTTTTAAAACGAATTTTTACTGATATAGAGATCGAATATTGCAGTAAAAAAAAGGATAAAGGCAGTTTTGCAGCCCGGTTTGCTACAAAGGAAGCGGTCTTTAAAGCAACCGGCCTCGGTCTAGGGAAGGGCATGACCTGGAGAGATGTGGAGGTCATCAATGATTCCAAAGGAAAACCTGAAGTGAGGCTTTATGGAAAAACAGCCGAACTGTTAGCACAGAAAAAAGTTCAGCTCTCACTCTCCCATTCTAAAGATGCATCTATCGCCATGGTAGTTGTACATGAATAAATGAAATAAAACTATTCTGTGATGTAATACTAATTATTTTTATCCTTTTTTAGTGGATTGATAGGTGGGAATGTCTAATATGAATGTATTCTTTTCTTTGTTTTCCGCATCGAGATATAATTTACCATTTTGGACTCCCAGAGCGAGTCGACAAAAGATTAAACCCAAGCCCCTGGCCGGTTTATAACCAGCTTTCTTTAATTCTGGTTGGGCATTCTTTAAAAATATTTTTTCTCTAAACTCTTCCGGAATCGCTTTCCCGTCATGGGTAATACTGAGTTGCAGACGTCCCTTTTGGGTTTCTACCGTTTCAACCTCAACG
>CBDUVK010000032.1:0-14745 GCA_965370645.1 uncultured bacterium | reverse complement strand
TAGATTCCCGTTTAAAATCTTATTAGGCTTAAGCAACACAACCGTTGCCCCCCAAGATCCCCCACTTCCCCCTTCATGCTGATATCGGATAACATCGGGATGCCTGTCTAAAATATCATGAACTGTTTGGCGCAGGACCCCCTTGCCTTTACCGTGAATAATTCGTATTTGAAGGATATTTTTTTCTCTGCAAATCTTAATATACTCGGGAATCAGATCTTTTATGTCCCGTGGTTGAAAGGTATGTAAATCCAGCGTCCCATCAATTGGGTATTCTACCTCATTCATCGTATAAATATCAGAATTGAGAATATAGTTTTAATGATTATGTCCTTTGCTTTACATATAATCAGGAGATTGCGTCGCTAACGCTCGCAATGACCGGGACAAGATGTCATTGCCAGCATTAACGCCCGTCTGGCACGGTGTAGGCCTGCCGGGCGAACGGGCCTGCCTGCTGCAGGCAGGGAGGAATCTATTGAATTTATAAAGATTTCTTCCCGCAGATGCGGGACTCGAAATGACAATTTTACTAACTATATAAAAAATAATATGTTATTAAACTATTTTCGGAACTAAAACACTAATCATATATAATTTTACTTCACCAGCAATGCTTTGTGAATGATCCGGTTTTGAGCATTCTCCAAGACAATAAAGTACATCCCACTACCCAATTGAGAGGCGTTCCAGCTAACGGTATGAGTTCCTGATGCAGTCCATCCCCGGACAAGTTCCGCCACCCTCTCTCCCAAAATATTATAAACAGTCAGACTGAGGTTACCAGATTCCGGAACATCAAATGTGATCATGGTGGTGGGATTAAAGGGATTCGGATAATTTTCATACAGTTTGAGTTGGGTGATAAGATTCGGTTCAGGATTATTTATACTGGTAAAATAATTGGCGGCCTGAAAGGCATCAATTATTCCCCATCCATAAGAGTTATTCGGATTACTGGCCTGGCTGGCAGTACTGCGCAGTGCCTCAATAATATCCATATTGGTATAAGAAGGATTAGCTTGCAGGACCAGGGCTGCCGCTCCTGCAACCAGCGGGCAGGAAAGCGAAGTACCACTTACTCTGGAATAGCTGGTTGTGTCCCAGACACTGGCACACAGAGTCTGACTCCCTCTGGCCATCACATCAGGTTTAATTCTTCCATCCGCCGTAGGTCCCATGGAGCTAAAGCTGGAGCGGGATCCGGATGATGTTACCGAACCGATTGCCAGAACACTGTCACCATCAGAGGGGGCAATTAGGGTGTTTTGAATTGTCGGGGATGAAGCTCCCTCATTCCCGGCTGAGTTGACAACCAAAATTCCACGACCGGCAGCAAGATCTGCGCCTATCGTGACAATCGTGGTATTTCCATCCATATTCTGCCAGGTATAATTCGTATCTCCATGGGTAAAGCCATTGAGGTAACCCAAAGAACTACTAATAATATCAGCTCCCAGACTGTCAGCCCATTCCGCTCCCGCAATCCAGGCGTCTTCTTCAATATGACGCTCCCAATCTGTATTTTCAGTTTTGGCCAATAAAAAATCAGCGCCATAAGCCGGTCCGATCAAGAATCCCTCTTTAAATCCGGCGAGTGCACTGAGAGTCCAGGTCCCATGATTACCGCTTCCCATTTGACCCGCTTCATCCCATACAATGCTATCCCCATTCACAAAATCCCAGGTAGCCAATATATTCAAATGTTGTAAAGCCTGATGTTCCAGATTGTTGAAACCGGCATCAAGCATAGCCACCAGTACCCCACTTCCATCGTATCCCAAATTATGAAGCGGAACCACATTAATCTGCTGATTTTGGTCGAGCGATTCACCATAATTGAGGTATTCCAGATTTTCAGGATTGGTATTCGGGGCGGCTGGAAAATTTTCCAGTTCCCGGACCGGTTCATCTTTGAGAAAAACCAGGTCCAGTTGACTCACAAATTCCAGATCGGAAACACTTTGAAGATTATCCTTTCTTACATCGATAGTTACAGCATTCAACCAGCGAGATTTTTGTCTGATGTTCTCCGCATAGCTGTTTATTCCATTTATATATTCAGAGTAAACCGGCAAATCATAGAAATCTACTAAGGCACCTTCCGGGCCAAAATGGCGCAGACGCCGTTCCCGGGCTTTTGGCAGTAGATTTTGTTCAGTCAGCTCTAAAGATTCTTCCAGATTTTCCCCTTTGTCCTTAAAAAAGACCCAGACAGATACGGTTTCCTGTGCAGAAATTTTATTCATTTTCCCTTGCAGGGATAAACTGAATTTGTCTGATGCCAGAGCGGAATTCCAAACCATGAAGGAGAAGAGACACACGAGGAGATAAATTGGTTTCATCATTAATATCCTTTTCTGTATATTGCAATTACATTAACGCTGAACCGGATTACCGGATCCCTTTATATTAATAAAAACTAATGTTAATCGAAGCGAACTGAAACTACTTTACTAATTCCCGGTTCTTCCATAGTAATACCATACATGGCCTGTGCAGCCTGCATCGTCATCTTGTTATGGGTCACAAGTATAAACTGGGTATTATCGGAAAATTCATTTAAAGCATGAGTATAGCGTGCAATATTGACATCATCCAGAGGAGCATCCACTTCATCCAGAATACAAAACGGACTGGGTTTATATAGATATATCGCAAATAGTAAGGAGATTGCAGTAAGGGTTTTCTCTCCGGCAGACAAAAGATGAAGGGTGGTCAGTTTGCGACCTTTAATTTGCACCGAAATATCTATATTTGTTTCCAGAGGATCCTCATTGTCCATGAGTTGAAGTTCAGCCTGCCCACCTTCAAAAAATTTGCTAAAAACTGCTCTAAAATTGTAATTGATCTGTTCAAAAGTTGTCAAAAACAGTTCCCTGGCGGTCTTATTTAACTTACCGATAGTCTCCAACAGTTTTGCCTTCGCTTCAAGCAGATCGGATTGTTGAGCCTTCAAAAAGTCCAGCCGTTCTTTCTCTTTATCATATTCCTTAACCGCTAACGGATTTACTTCACCCAAATTCTCAATTTTCAGCCGAAGTCCCCCAACCTCCTCCTGAACTTGCTGAATATCCAGGTTCTCAGGAAGCGGATTCTCTGCCAGAATGGTCTCAAGTTCTGACCCATACTGTTCTTCAAATTGTTCCTTCTGGGTTTTTTGCTTAATTTCGATTTCCTGTAATTTCAATTCCAACTCTTTCAATCGTTCCAGAGACTGGTTCCAGCGGCGATGAAGTTTCTTTATCTCCTCTTCCCGCGACAGGATCATGGATTTCAAAGCCTGATAATTGTTCTCCACATCCAGCTTTTCTTTCTCAATTTCATCCCTTTGCTTATATAATACTTCTAACTCTTCCCGGGCAGATTTTATACCTTTTTCTATAGACTGAACTGAATCGGCATATCCGGCTATTTCGTCTCTGGCTACATTAACTCTTTGCCCTGCTTCTTGTTCAGACTGCTTGAGAAAATCAATTTTCTGAGATAACTCTTTCACATAGTTCTGTTGATTCAGATAAGAGATCTGAATTTCCTGAGAATCTTTGGAGTGCTGCCTGAACTCTTGATCTGCTTGCTCCAGTTCAGAAGTTAATTCAGCTTCCTCATCCCTGGTTTTCTGGAGCTGCAGGTCCGACTCCTTCACCCTGGGATAGAGCTCATCTTCCCTCTGACCCATACTGGCCAGGCGATCCGTCATGGTAACAATATCATTCCGATATTCGGAAATACGCTCCCGGATCATATCTATCTCATATTTCTCCTGATCCCGTTGTTTATCAAAGGTTGTTGACTTCAAATTTTGTTCCTGCTGTCGATCCCCAATCTCTTTTTGACGAAATTTTTGTTGCTCATACTGAGCCCGGTTTTTTTCTATTTCTTGAGTTGTATCCTGCAAACGCTGTTCACTGTTTTTAACTTTTTTTACAGCAGATTCATATTGCACCTTGCGGCCGGTCAAATTAATGGAATGATGAGAATTACCTCCGGTCATGTGGCCCCATTCACCCACCAGGTCACCTTCCAGCGTCAGGAATTTGAAAGAAGGATCTTTACCATGATAACGCAACGCGGTATCAATATCTTTTACAAGGATAACCCGGTTCAGGAGAAAACCGAATAGTTTTTCGAAGCGAGCATCGTATTTAACCACATCTTTTAAATATTGAAATTCCCCATCAGTTTCTTTTATCTTAGACTTAGAGTTTTCACGACCGTTCAACAGGTTGAGCGGAATAAGAGTCAAGCGCCCTTTCCCCTGTTGACGAACTTCTGACAGAATTTTCCGGGCGGTATCGACACCATCAACCACCAGATAATTAGCAATTTCTTCCAGGAAACTTTCCAGGGCCGGTTTATATTCCTCCCCGGTGTGCACCATATTAGCCAGTGTATCGATTAATCCTTTGTAATTATTTTTATGGGACATTACAAATTGCACACTCTGGGAAAATCCCTCATAATTTTCTATCAGATTATGCAAAAATTCCTGACGGGAGTGATCTTTTTCAAGCTGACCCTGAAGACGATTCTTTTCATCCTCCAATTGTCTATATTTTTTCTCAATATCTTCAATAGCCATCTCTAATTGATTTATCTCTTTTTTGCTGCTCTCCATATTTTTATGTGCCTGTTGTAAGTCTTTGCTGGTCTGAGCGAATTTTTGCTCTTTTAGCTCTAATTCTTTTTCAAGAATCGATATGGATTGGGTTTGTTTTTCTACCTGTTGCTGAATATTTTCTTTCTCAATCTTGATTCTTTGAAATTCCTCGCGATCCTGATTTATCTCCTGGAGCTCTGACACATTTTTTTGCCGGAATTCCTGAAACCTTTGTCGGGTCTCAGATAATTGCTGTTCCGCACTATTTTGAAGTTTACCATATTCTTGAGATTCTTTTTCTTTGGAATCTAATTCCAGTTGACCTTGCTTCAAATCCCTCTCCAGAATCACTCTTTCTTTATCAAAGTCAGTCAGTCTTTTTTCCAAAATTTCAATCTCTGTCTGTCGCTCTTTGCTATGTTCCTGGAGTGAATCGAGCTTCTGCTCATCCAGTTGGACCTTTTGCTGAATCTCCCGAACTTTATTATCTGATGTTGTTAAGCGACCGCTGACCTCACGAAAAATCTTCTCCAGATCAACCGCTTTTAGCTGCAGTTTTTCTAACTCGGTTTCTCCCTGATTCACTTCCTTACCGAGACGTTCACGGGTCTGACGAACTTGAGCATATTCCTCCTGCAGGGGGAGCAAATCCAATCCATAATGTTTATTTCGCAGGTGATAAATATAAATCTCTTTCTGCTTTAGATCATTTTTATATTGATGATAGCGCCGGGCTTTTCCGACCTGACGGGATAGAGAATTAACTGTCTTCTGAACTTCTGAGATAACATCACTCAACCTGACCAATTCTCGGTCGCTCGTTTCTAATTTTCGGATGGCTGATTTTCGTCTGAATTTATACTTCTTAATACCGGCAGCTTCTTCAAATAAACGCCGTCGTTCCTCTGCGTTATCACTTAAAATCTGCTCCACCATTTTCAATTCTATCACTGAATAAGCGTCCGAACCCATACCAGTGTCAGCAAACAAATCTACAATATCCTTTAAACGTACCTGACGGTTATTCATGAGATATTCGCTTTCACCCGAACGATAAAGTCTGCGAGTAATTTTTACTTCAGTGTACGAAGAGGGTAATATATTTTTAGTGTTTTCTATGAGAATGGAAACTTCAACCATGCTGAGAGGTTTTCTGACGGCGGTTCCATTAAAAATCAAATTGTCCATTTTATCCAGACGCAATATGGAAGGTTTTTGCTCTCCCAGTACCCAGCGAATTGCATCGACAATATTAGACTTACCACATCCGTTAGGACCAATAATGGCGGTGATGCCATCTTCAAAGTGAAAGGACGCTTTGTGAGCGAAAGATTTGAAACCAAAAATGTCTAATTTCGATAAATACATCCGGCCAAACTCATAACCATTTTTAGACGTGAAATATAAAAAGTTGCATCAGTATCTTCAGATGTGCGGTCATATTCAATTCCTGGAATAGCAGTAGAAATACTCCCAATCCCAACAATATCCCGAGAAAGAGAGCATACATAAAAACCCGCGTGTATGATAATACAGCCATGACGCGGGTACCATTTAACCATCTGATGAAATACCAAACGTGAAAATATAATAGGACAACACCCAGAATCCAATAGGAATTCAAACCCAGTAACAGGTTATAAAAGAACATTCCGAACGGTAATAAGAACAGAAATGGTGATGCAGCCCAGGCGCTGGTAGCCACCGCCTGTCGGAGTCGAATTCTCGGTTTTCTAAAAAAAGAGAGGATCTGAATAGCCAACGTTAACAACAAAAACACCATCATCACCAAAATGGCTATAACCGGAATAAGCAGATAGGGTTTCCAGATCACATCAATCGTGTAATATTTTGCATCCGGATGAGTCATGAATAAAGAGATAAAATAATCCATTACGAGATTATTTCTAAAAAAATATAAAATACCACCCAGCATCACCGCAGCATTAACTGAAATAACCAGCATCAGATAAAAACTCTGTTCAAAACTGATCATGCGGCGTTCAAATAACTCAACAAAAAAGCCATGAGGTCTGCGAATTGACCGAAAAATATTTTTGCGAAATTCCATAAACGAACGATAGATAAACAGAAAAATGAAAAAATTAATAATCCCTATGATGATAAAAAGATAAGTATGAATTCCCCGATCTGTTGAAGATTGAAGTCCTCCTTCGCTATGAATCCATTTCCCTTTAAGGATCATTTCGCCCTCAGGTTTAATCTGGCGATTGAGCCCCCATAGCCCATTAGAAAATAATTGAAAGTTGGATTGGGCACTTGATCCGGATTGCAGCGAGGGAGTTTCTAAAATATAATCTGAGTAATTAAACAGGATATGCCCGGCGATTTTCTCCTGCACAGAATGCTGCTGCAGTCTCCAGCGCAAATTCTCCAAAGGTACCAGATTAATCAGGGTTTGGGAAGAGTCAAGCTGGTAGGAAAAGGGTCGTGACAATCCCGATAATATTAAAGGTAAATTGAACAACTGTTTATGTTCCAATTCATTAAAATAAACATCCGGATGATTCCTCTCCAATATTTCAAGTAGTCCAAGCTGGGCGGAAGATTGTTCCAGTACTGAACCATCAAAATGTCCTACATAATTTATCCACTGCTGGTTTGAAGATATGGATTTCATGAAAGAATCGAGATTGTTCCCTTTCTGAAGCCAATTCTCATTATAAAAATATCCTGCACCAATTCCGATAACTGATGGATGTTCACTTACCATCTTTTGATAATTTCTTACGTATTCGAGCAATCTTTGTGTCTCCAGAGTGTCTTTCATTAAACCATTCAATAATAATGGGACGGGTAAATCCTGAAAACAGATAAGGCCAAGGGAATCTGTGAGGCGATAAAAGCGCTCTGATTGCGGGTAATATCCGATTCTCAGCAAATTAAAACCGTTTGATTTGATTTCCCGGAGATCTGAAATAATAAGATTTCGATCAAACAGTCCCACTCCCTGGGGATCCTGGTAGATATAATTAATCCCCTTCCAGGAACACTGCTGGTTATTTAAATAGAGTTTATTATTTCGAAAATTGATATCCCGGAATCCAACTCGGGATCGATATTGATCCAGTAACTGATCATCCTCTTTAAGGTTAATGGATAGCTGGTAATATGACGGATCATCCGGTGACCAGGTTCTAACGGACTGTATTCCCAATTTGAACGGCAGTTGATGAATTGAGGCGAGGGAATCAACAGTTACGGGTAAACTGACGCTTTTCACAATTTCACCCTGAGAAGATATTTGCAGTTCAATCCCGATATCCTGTAGATTCGAAACTGAAGAAACAATTGTTATTTCTCCTTCGATGATACCGTTTTCTTCTTGTAAATTCGATCGGAAATGAACGTCTGAAATGGCTCTCTCAGGCAACATCGCCAGAAAAATAACTCCACCGGAACCATTATCGATTCTGGGCAGATTTACCGGAAACCACATGGGCAATTGCTCATTGCGTCCGTTCCAGGGCGTTAAATGGATTTCGATACTATTTTCCTTTTGAGTGATAAGCTCAGCTGCAACCGGAATGTTCAAGGGTAAAAAATTTTGATTCCCCTCATATATTAGTTGATGGTTAATATATATTTTTGCCTGACCCACCAACCGCTCCGCATATAAAAAATAATGGCCTTTAGAATTTTTCTGCTTTGGAAAATTTTTCCGGAATATAAAAGACCGTCGATGGTGTGAAACCGATGGTAAGGATATCTCGCCTATTCTTTCAGCGGTATGAGCATCCAACAGTTCATAAATCCCATTTAAAAAAATCAGCTCTCTGGTTGAACCAAAGCGCTTTATGAATTTACTCTCCTGTTCTGTAACCAGCTGATCAGACTGGGAAAAGAAGATAATCTGTTCCTGAGCGATTATTGGTGATAATATGATTGATAATAACAAGAGGATAAAAAGAGTATATCTTCCTGAATGACGCATATCTTCTCCTTGGCAAGCATTAATTTTAACACATTCTCTCAATAAATGCAAAGGGTTGCTCAGGTTTGATTCAGCGCTTTATCACTGAACACATATTTATCAAAAACTATTTCTTACCTCCCCTCATTTTCTACAGTTACAAAGCGCTTGACAGGTTTAAGACCGTTTATTATATTCGAGTTCTGTTTTCCAAACACTTGAAAATTTCCTGTCGTTTTTAAATTAGAATGGATTAGAAGGAGGAAACCTTTGAAAAATTACACGAGCGAAAGCATCCGCAATGTCGGAACCGGTTCACACGGAGGGGCTGGTAAAACTTCTTTGGTGGAAGCAATGCTGTATATTATGGGTGCCACAACCCGGTTGGGACAAGTTGAACAGGGCAATACTATTTCAGATTATAATGAAGATGAAATTGAGCGCCAGATTTCAATCAGCACATCTCTGCTCCATGGAGAGTGGGATAAGTACAAGATCAATATGATTGACACTCCGGGGTTTTTCGATTTTTTTGGAGATGTGATTAGTGGGCTGAGTTGCGTCGAAAATGTCCTGATCCTGATATCAGCTTCATCAGGAATTGAGGTGGGAAGCGAACAGATCTGGAATCTGGCAAAGAGGTACAACAAACCAGCCACCTTCATTTTGAACAAACTGGATCGGGAAAATATCAATTTTGACCAAATCGTAAATAGTTTCAAAGAAAGATTCGGTCACAACGTTCTCCTCGCACAATTTCCGGTTGAAACGGGCCACAACTTCTTCAAAGTCGTGGACATATTAAAGATGAAGCTTCTCACCTATCCCCAGGATAAAACCGGAAAACCAACAGTAGAAGAAATTCCAGCCGATCTGAAGGGACGCGCTGATGAGTTAAGAAACCAGCTGATTGAAGCTGTGGCTGAAAGCGATGACGCTTTGCTGGAAAAATTTTTCGAAGCTGGGGAATTGTCTGAAGAAGACTTCCAATCCGGCTTTAAAAAAGGATTTCTCAATCGTCATATATTTCCGATTTTTTGCACCTCCGCCACCCACAATGTGGGTGTAAGCAGTCTGTTAGATTTTATTGTGACTTATAGTCCGGCACCCAGCGACATGCCCCCTTTTAAATCATCCGATGATAAGGAGAGAAAACCGCTGGATAGTGAACCTCTAACGGCATCTATCTTCAAAACGGTTTCAGAAGCACATGTGGGTGAGCTTTCATTTGTGCGGGTATATTCCGGAATCCTCAAAAGCGGGAGCGAGGTTTTCAACTCCACCCAGAGCTCATCAGAGCGCGTTGGACAGATTTTTGATCTCTCCGGCAAGACCAAACAAAACGTCGATCAATTACATGCGGGTGACATCGGTGCATTGGTGAAATTAAAAGGAACCCATACCGGTGATACCCTCTGTATGAAATCCAACCCATTTCAGCTACCCAAACCAGATCTCCCCGAACCACTTGTGATGCTGGCGGTATCGCCAAAGTCCAAAGGGGATGAAAGTAAAATTTCCTCCGGATTTCATGCGCTTCATGAAGAAGATCCTTCGTTTATAATTCGATTTGATCCGGAGCTAAAACAGACTATTATTGCCGGTCAGGGAGAGTTACACCTGGATATCATTGTTAAAAGACTTAAACAGAAATTTGGTGTAGAGGTCAATATTAAAGATCCGAAAATTCCCTACCGGGAGACCATCAAAGGCAAGGCTGATGCTAAATATCGCCACAAAAAACAGAGTGGTGGCGCCGGCCAATTCGCGGAAGTCTGGATGCATATTGAACCAAAGGCGCGCGGAGAAGGTGTTGAATTTAACAACTCTCTGGTCGGTCAGAATGTTGACCGGGTTTATGTAACATCAGTGGAAAAGGGAGTCAACTTCGCTTGCGAAGAAGGTATTATCGCCGGTTATCGAGTCGTGGATCTCAAAGTGAATTTTTATGATGGAAAAATGCATCCTGTAGATTCTAGCGATATCGCCTTTCAGATTGCGGGGAAGGCCGCATTTAAAGAAGGATTTCAACAGGCAAAACCTGTTCTGCTGGAGCCCATTTTCGATATTGAAGTGAAAGTACCCGAGGAATATATGGGTGATGTTATGGGAGATATTTCCAGTAAGCGCGGTAAAATATCCGGCATGGATTCGGAAGGAACTTTTCAAGTCATAAAAGCAAAGGTACCTGTTGCTGAATTGCATAAATATTCTACCACGTTACGTTCCATGACCCAGGGACGGGGAATATTTACCCAAAAATTCTCTCACTATGAAGAGGTGCCCCACGATATGGCACAAAAAATTGTTGACCAGGCCAAGAAAGAAAAGGAAGAAGAGAATTAAATAAATATCTATCTAAATAAATTGCCCTGTGGAGAAATTCCATAGGGCTTTTTTTTTAGGGCACAATTATTTATTTTACACTCAACTGCATTAATTTCAGATCAAATGAGGATAAGAGATGGAAAACCTCTGGGCTCCCTGGCGAATGGAATATATTTCAAAAGAGAAAGAAGGTAATTCCGAACCATGTATTTTCTGTCATTGCATTAAACAAAAAACCGATCGCAAGAATTTGATATTGTATAGAGGCCAGGAAGCATTTATTATCATGAACCGCTACCCCTATAATAATGGTCATGTTATGGTGGTTCCATACCGTCATACCGGGGCAATAACCGATCTCCAGTCCCATGAAAATGATGAATTATTTCAGATTATCCGTTTAACCATCTATGCTCTGGATGAAGTAATGAAACCTCATGGCTACAATATTGGTATGAATCTGGGGAGGGTCGCCGGAGCCGGTATTGAGGATCACCTTCATTACCATGTGGTGCCCCGCTGGAATGGTGATACTAATTTTATGCCGGTTCTCACAGATACCAAGGTGATATCGGAAGCATTGGACAAGTCTTATCATAAACTTGCAAAATCTATTAAAAAAATTACCGGCAAAGTTAAATGAGTATAAAAATTTTAACTCATATTCAAGGAATTGTAACTCCCCGTCAGGATCTATCCTTTGGCAAGTTAGATATCCGGCAGGATGTTGGCATCGCATTCGAAGATGAGCACATCACTGCCATTGATTCTATTGATACACTGCGGCAACGCTATCCGGACGCTGAGGATATTGATGGAAAAAATTGCTGGGCACTCCCGGGATTTGTTGATCCTCATACGCATCCGGTATTTTATAAGACCCGTGAGGATGAATTTGAAATGCGCATTCAGGGTAAATCGTATGAGGAAATTGCCGCAGAAGGGGGCGGTATACGGAACAGTGTCAGAGCATTTCGAAAGGCCTCTTTTCAAGAACTCATGGATTTGACATATCAGCGAATTTTACAATTCCTTGAGTACGGCACAACCACCATCGAAGCAAAAAGTGGTTATGGACTCTCCCTGGAAGATGAATTAAAAAGTCTGCGCATTTTAAAAAAAATTGGACAGATTCTGCCCATAACCATTGTTCCGACATTTCTGGGCGCCCATGAAGTTCCGGATGAATACCAAAACAGTAGACAGGTATATATAGATATTATTATTAACGAGATGATTCCGGCTGTGGCCGAAGAAAATCTGGCAGAATTCTGTGATGTCTTCACCGAAAAAAATGTTTTCAACATTGCAGAGAGTGAAAAAATTCTGCAGGCTGCCAAAGATCACGGATTACAACTTAAATTGCATGCCGACGAACTGTCCCCACTGGGCGGTGCTGAACTGGCAGCCAAAATGGGAGCGGTCTCGGCGGACCATCTTCTCATGATTTCTGAAAAGGGTATTACTGCAATGAAAGAGAGCGGGGTTGTTGCGGTCCTTCTTCCCGGGACAGCATTTTTTCTGGGAAAATCCCACTATGCTCCGGCCCGAAAAATGATCCAGGCAGGTGTAAAAGTTGCCCTGGCAACTGACTATAATCCAGGAAGCTCATTTACTCAGAACATGAATTTGATTCTTTCCCTGGCCTGCACCCAGATGAAAATGATACCGGCCGAAGCCATCTGGGGTGCGACTCTCAACAGTGCAGTCTCAATTCTTAGGGAAAAAACAGTGGGCAGTCTGGAAGTTGGGAAAAAAGCGGATATTGTTTTATTTGATGTACCCAATTTTCGATATATCCCATACCATTATGGCATGAACCATGTCAAGATGGTCATCCGGCACGGAAATATAGTTATAAACAGGCCTGAATAAATGAAAAGAAGAATTACACAAGGTCTTAATATTAAGAGGATGATCCTTACTCAGATTTTTATCATCTGTGTGACCTTCATCTCATTGTCCCAGACAATTTCAGTACCCCTTTCTCACTGGTCTTATGATGCAGTGGAACGGTGGGAAATCCAGGGAATTATCCGGACAGTTTTCAATAACTCAAAACCATTTACCCGCATAGAGATGGCTGAATATATAACTGAAGTCTGGCAGACCTATGAAAACGAGCCGGAAAGATTCAGTGCGGTGGATTTAGAACAGCTATATTACCTCACCCTGGAATTTAAAGAGGAGTTAGAGAAAGATAGTGAATATAAAAATTCTGTCCAATATGACTTATGGCGTCCGCGTCTCCATTCCCTTTTTACCAAAACGCCTCTCAAATCCCTGAATAAGCTTCTCTATCCCAACTATCGAAATTTCATTGCCCTGAACTATAAAGAGTTTAATTTATTTGTTGATCCCATTTTAAGCTACGGTGTTGAACAGAAAGTAGATGAAGAGGTTGGCAGTTATGAATTGTCACGAATAAGCAATGGTCTTCTTTTTTGGGGAACTTTAGGCTCTTACTTTGGCTTTTATTTCGATCTTACCGACAATCATCTTAATGATGAAAGGTGGCAAGGAACCAAACTGCCCTTTGAAGTATGGGAAGAATCAGGCTGGCCATATTTGACCCGACGTGATAATGGGAAGTTTGAATTTGATGAAAATGTGGCCTACCTGAGTTTTCATTACAAATACTTCTATCTCGCCTATGGCAGAGAATATAACCAGTGGGGGGTAGGACATAACGGAAATCTCCTGCTTTCCACCAATAGCACGGTCTATGATCAGATAAAATTTATTGTGCACTACTGGCGATTTAAGTTCACCCACGTCACTGCTTTTTTGCAGTATATTTCTCCTGAAGCAAGGATCAGCATTAAGAGTCAACCACACATCGATCAATTCTGGTCCGGTAATCGTTTGGAGCTGGACCTCGGCAAAGGTATTCAGATTGGACTCAGTGAAGCAGTGGTTTATGGCGATCGATCTCTCCAACCAGGCTATTTTAATCCCATCAGTTTCTTTAAATCGGTTGAACATTATTACGGCGATCGTGACAACGGGGTTTTAGGTGCAGATTTCGAATGGCGTATATGGCGGGGTGTTAAACTTTACGGGGAATGGTTCATCGATGATATTACCACCACCAAATTAGGCACCAATTTTTATGGAAACAAATTTGGTTATCAGGGAGGAGTTTTTCTGGTTAATCCATTTTCTTTAAAAAACCTGGACCTTCTGGCGGAATATAGCAGGATTAAACCTTACGTGTACAGCCACTCTTACCAGGATTTCAACAAATATAAACATTATGATACCATACTGGGTCACTATTTCGGGTCAAACTCTGATCAGATTTATCTCAGGCTTCGCAAAAGATTTACAAATTTTCTCATGGTATCATTGGAGTATGAAAAATACCGGCATGGATCTAATCCTGATGATCGCAATGTGGGCGGCGATCCCGATCATCCCTGGAAATCCGGTGATTCGCCGGAGCCAATCTTCCTGGATGGTATTCTGAAGATCCAGCAGACTTACGGGGTATCGTTGCAATATGAAGCCATCCGCAACCTTTTTCTCGAATTCCATTACCGGAGAATGAAATTCGAACCCCAAGAATGGGAAAATTTGATATCATTTCGAATTTCCCTGAATTTTGGTTATCGGAATCAGCGGATCAGACACATATTCCCGGTGACATATTAGTTTCTAATGGGAATATGGAATATTCAGGTTATGTCTTTCAAAACATATTTTTTACTGAAGATATGAAAATTCTGGAATATAGTAGCCATTTTGGTAAAACCAAGTCCCGTTAGGGACGCTATATCTTTAGAAAAAGAATTATCATAAATAAATTACTAGTCCCGCCAGGGACGCAATATAAATCTATGGCAAACACCTTTACCCAAATTTATCTTCAATTGATTTTCGC
>CBDUVK010000031.1:0-15317 GCA_965370645.1 uncultured bacterium | reverse complement strand
AGGGGTGACATGTTATTTGGAGAAAATGTTAAATGGCAACAGGCAAATGTGAAAAGGCAGGATTTAGGATATAGGATTGGGGATTTAATAAATTTGTCAACTATTTTAGGATAATAGTCTTTTGTCTTTTGCCTTTAACCTTTAACCAAACATAAAAAAATGCCTCCATGAGAGAGGCGTTCTTAAAATAATAAAGATGTATATTTATAATTTACACGAATGTCTTAACAATCTCCTGTTGAATACCTTCCAGATCTGCGTAAGCTTTATTGAACTCACCAATTTTCTTTTGTAATTTTTTCATGAGTTTTTGACGTTCCAGACCATTCCGTACGATGATGAGCAAGTCATCATTATCCCATGGTTTTTCGATATATTGAAATAATCCCACGTCATTAATAGCTTTTATCGCATTTTCCTTATCAGCATATCCGGTGAGAATAATGCGGGGAACTTCGGGCCGGTGCTCCTTCACCTTTGCTAAAAAACTAATTCCATCCATTTCCGGCATCAGATAGTCTGAAATAACCAGATCAATTTCATTTTTTTGGATAAATTCAAGCGCCTTCCGGACTGAAGTAAATGTTTTTACATTGTATTCCGTTTCCAGATCTAGCAGTGAATTCAGGCTTTTTAAAACCATCTCTTCATCATCAACTAGAACAACTAATGAACCATTTGAGTTTGCATCTGCCATAAATCACACCTATCCTTTTAATACAATTTTCTTTGCTGCATACAAAAATAGCAATATTTGCGTACTAGCTCAACTGCTAATTTCTAATTCTTATTTTTTCGGAGATTTGGGAAATTATACGTTTTGAATTAGACGGCGTAATCTCAGGGAAAGGGTTTTAAGAATATCCTGGGTAATTCGGGAATGGTCCGCTAAAAGGTCATAAAATTCTTCTTTATCCAGGCGTAGAAGTATACAATCTTCCTGGGTTGTTGCAGTGGCTACCCGCGGCTCATCATCAAATAATGCCCAGGTACCAAATACATCTTTCGCCTGTGCAGTCATAATTTCCGTTCCGGCACGATGTAATCTGACTTTTCCTTCAATGACAACGTACAGGGAATCGGATATATCTCCTTCCATATATATACCCTCACCCCCGGGATAATCGACCTCTTCGGTAATGGCAGCAATATGAGATAAATCTTCAGTGGGACTATTGCGAAAAACATCAATTTCCTGCAGCAGGAGAACTTTTTCAATGAGTGTGAGCATATTAAATAATTTAATTTCTAAGGATTAAATTTACTGATGATTTTAATAGCCATTTTTAATTGTCTGAAATTTCCGCTAAGGCATTTAGTGCAAATTCTGCCATTTCCTGTACGCGAAAATCCGAATCCTTTGTGAGTAATTTTAGATAAGAAATATTATCAAAATTTTTTACATTAGCGATCAAATACAATGAACAGAGCTTTAACCAATTATCATCGGCATCTAGAATTTCTTGAAGAACCTTCTGTTCGGTTGAGGAAACCACTGAATCCAATCGACTATGTTCATGAGGTGTTTCCGGAAATGAATAGCTTTCCACCAGGGGAATAATAAGAGGTTTTAGGGCGACATCCAAAACATTATCGAGAAATTCAATGGCATTTGCCTGCAAATCCCGTCTCCCGCTGGAAATGCCCAGGTAGGAGGTGTAGATATCTTTGGAAGCCTGCTTAAGACTTAAAAGACGAAAAATGATTTCAAGAATATTATCTAACCTTTCGTTCAATGCTTGAGTGAGCAATTTTCGGGCCTTGTCAATCTCAGGGGCAGGTTCTTTATCCTGTGAAAGTAAGATCTGTCTCAGAATGTTCAATGCAGAAATATTTCTTAAATAATGATCCCGTTCTATTTTTATCTGTCTATCAATTCTTTTTTTTCCAAATTTCAGAAGGGAGAACTTTGAGTTAAGCTTGTTAAGAGCCTTAATAGTTTGGAATCTCAAAGCAAGAGTCCCAATATTCATATTTGCCCAGAGTAGATTGACAGCGCTTTGAGATCCGATTCTGGAAAGAATTCTTACCAGTGATATTTTATGCAACTCATCCAGATCCGGATCCATGAGATTTTTTGCCAGTTCCGGGACAATTCCTTCTCCATATTCTGAAAGCGTCTCAAGGGCATACTTTCTCAATTTTTTATTATTAAAATAATCGAACAGGCGCTTGTAAAAAATTGGATCACGTGTCATACCGGCACTTTTGATCGCTGCAATGATAACATCATCAGATTGTTCCTGCAAAAAATTAAACAGAAGTGGATTTAAATTATTTTCATTTATTATTCCAATAAATCTGGCAAGATTAGTTTTAATAAAATCCTGTTCCTCCCCGCTCAGTTCAACGGCTATACTTTTGTCAATGTGTGAATCAATAATTTCGTTGGGATTAATAATATCAGCGGTGATATGTTTCTCGCGGTATTCCATGGCTATGGCAATAAGTGCTGAACTCACAATTTTAATATCTGAATTAGACAATAAATTTCTAATAATTATAGCTGGTTCAGATGACTTAGAAATTAAATAACGGGCCGCCTCGATTCTTACCTGATGTTCAGGATCCTGAGAAAGCTTATTGATGTCAGCAGAGAAATCATGATCTTTAAAATTCCCCAATAAATGCAGACTTTGAATCCGTATCTCTGCATGAGGGTGTTGAAGTAAATTCACTAAAGTCGGCAAAAATTGAGTCTCCGTATTCCCTTCGAGAAGGTTTAAAACATAAAGTATTTGACGATCGCTATCTCCCTGCAGCACTTTCATCAGCATCTCAATAATTCCGGCATCCTCCAAATTGATATTTTGCTGATCCAGATCGATATCTCTCTTTTCCAGGGCAATCCTGAAGGAATGAATATATTCTTTACGAACCCGATAAATGAAGTAAAGCCAAATCCCAATAAAAATAATGATGAAAAAACTAATACTCTGAACCGAGAAATAAAATGTATTCACCAGAATAATGAGCAACAATCCCCCAATTCCGGTTGCAAAGCCATCTACGCTGACATCAATAAACGCCTTTGCCTGATTCTTTACATGGGAAGAAATGGGTAGATATAAAAGTTCAACCCCGGCTTTATTAATGGACTGCTTAAAACTTCCCTCTGCCACTTTTATGGTTATGGCCGAGAGGAGGGATGGAGAGATGAGTATGGCAAGAGCTCCAAGCGAGATTCCTACAGGCAGAAAATGCAGAGACGCTGTGATTCCAAAATATTTTAATATTCTGCTGGTCAGGAGAAATTGAATAAGTAGAGATATAAAACTTAAATTGGATAACCAGAATCCAAAAAAGGCGGTAAGGTCATCCTTCCCGGATATTTGTTCACTGGCAATAAATGAATATTGATAATCAACAAATGCAGCTATCAAGGCCCCTACCCCCACAATACCGGCAATAAATAATAGATGTTGTGATTGCAGAACGGTTTTTAAGGGTCCCGATGATAGTATCGCTTCTTTGAGACGCTTATGTTGTACGATTGTCTCATCATAATTAAATCTTGCCGTTTCCTTCCATATAACCCGCAGGATGAATAAACAGATGAACCAGAAAGAGAGACAGAAAAACATCATCTGCTCGGTTCCTATAAGCGGTGCGACTAAATTAGTTAAATATCCGCCAAAAATTCCCCCGGATATTCCTCCTGCTCCAATAAACCCGAACAACCTTTTTGCTTCCCGGGCATTAAAAACATAGTTTGCCAGTAACCAGAATTGAGAGGTAACGACTACTCCAAAAATTGCCACCCAGATAAAAATAGCATAGAGAAACCATTCTGCCTGATAGCCTACATATAGCGTGATCCAGATGATAGCAAGAGTAACCATAAAAAATATAAGGGTGTAGCGGATCAGGATATTCAACCGGATCCGATTGGAGTAGACGGAATATATTTTGATGAAAAGAACGGCAGTTATGGCCACCAGAGTGTAAGCATAAGGTAAGTGATATATTCCAATTTTAACCAGAAAGAGAGAATTTCGAATCGGTTTCAAAATCAACAATGAAGCAATAATCAGAAAGATATAAGCAAACATGAGATACGACTTAACACGTTCTTCAGATCTGATATTAAACAATTTTTCAATGAAATGGGATATCATCAATTCACTCATTCAATGAAATATCAACTCGCAGAAGCTTCTTCACCGGATTTCCGGGACGATGTTAATTTGACATTCTCCTTACCGATAAAATAAGATAGAAGGAACCAGACAGAGACCAATACCAGATTTAATAATGCAAAATGTTTCACTTTTAACAATAACAGGGTACTGCCCAGTATAACCACTGTCGCTGACAACACATCCCCGGCTCTCCAAAAAAATGTATCGATCGCTTGCTTCGCCTTATATTTTTCCTCACGGCTGGTTGGTAAAAACAGAACCTGACGGACCGTATTCTGCAAGGAATAATCTGTGGCGTTTTCGGCAATTTTAACCCACCGAATAATCAACAGAACCGGTACGAATGCAATCGTAACATATCCTATAAATGATATGAGAGGTAAAATCAGAATCGCAATCCGAATCCCCAAATATTTCAGGACCCGTGAAACGATGAACAATTGTAATAAAAGCCCCACCAGGTTTACAATTGTAAAAAACCCAGCGTAAAAATTGCCGATATATTCCTCCACATACTCTTTCAGATATTTCTGGCGGTAAGGTTCAAGCCGGGCTTTCTTTGATTCCTGCAGTTTATTCTCAAAAGTTTGTTCATCCTGCGCAGAATTCCGGGAGGGATTTAATTGGTTCTGTTCCAGTTTTAATTGTTCAATTGCATAATCTTCCGCCTGCTGTTGAACAGCAGCACTTTGGGCCTCTTCTTTGGCTACATTCTCCACCGTTTGACCAAGTATGTATTCTCCATTGGTATTGACCCAATTAAGAAGCATCATCAGGAACGCAATCATGAGTAGATACTTCTTCTGAAAAACAAGCCGAAAAGCGCCTTCCTTACTCAGGGGTTCCTCCTCTACCTGCTGAATCTCCTTGGAGACAGATTTACCATCTTTACGACTTCGATCCCAGGATTCAGCCAAATTAGTCAGTACCAGACTAGAGAGAAGTATAACACCAGCTACAAGTAACAACTGATAGACGCCGACAATTTCAATCAGAAGATTCGCAATCACGCCACCGAGGACGGCACCGGCAGCAGCACCGAAGGCAATAAGGACAAAGATACGTTTACCTGCTTCGGGTGTATAAAGATCATTGGCAAATGCCCAGAATTGGGCCGGTATCATCAGATTAAAAATACCCACCCAGAGAAAGAAAATAATTCCCAATGCGTACGTTGGAAGCTGGAAATATTCGATTAGCACCCTATTTATCTGAGGAAGTGCAATAATATAAAATAAAGCCAAACATCCCGCAAAGAAAAATGTGACCACATTGATTAACTTTCGCCGGGAAACCTGGCTCGCAATCCGACTGTAGAGAGGAATAAGAAGCATAAGTAGGAATACCTGGCCAGCTGCGGTAATACTTTTCAAAACAGCCCCACTGAGTTCTCCCGTACCTCCTGCCAGAATCAGGGCCTCACGAACCGGCTTGATGATGTAGTAGGCTGTCAAAATCAAAAATATGTTGAAAACCAGAAGAAGCGCTTTAATCCCCTCACCTGATCTTACCTCAGTAAATAAATTCAGAATTTTTTCAAGATTACTTTTATGTGGATTTGCAGGCATTTCCATTTATCATCCTTTGTCCATTTAAATGAGGGAAGATACTCAACTCTCCCGCTTAATACCTATTATTTTGAATTTGCGGGAATCTTTATCCGGAAGCAGGTAGACTGATACCGGCTTATTCCAGCTTTTTTGATCCGGTTTCCAGTTGCGAATTTGAATATGAATCTGTTCTGCAGGTAACTTTTTATCCTGTCCCTTAATTTGAGAAAAAAATGTACGCTGAAGGTTTAACAAAGGGATTGAAGTGTATCCATCAATTTCCCCCTCTTCAATTACTTTTCCATCGCCGGGCAAATAACTGATCTGAAATTGATAAGTTGCTGCGGAATCTTGTAAACCACTGGTAATAGCCAAATCTTTAAATTCCAGAAAAGGCTTTCTCTCTGCATCATAACTAACTTTGAAATTGTCTAAAGGGGTCATCCTGCTGAAAAAATATCTACCGATAATATCACGCCGTTCTCTAATAATATTCAACAGGAAAAATTCTGCTTGCGGATTACTATATTGTCCTTCTTTAATAATAGTTTCCAATTGTTCATCACTAAACGACATCACAATCTTTGCTGCCCAAAATCCATCGGACATGGTCATAGACTGAAAAGCCGGATTTGGTACCTGTGGTTTATAAGTCATAGGATTGAACAGATTTGAAACGAAAACACCCACAGAGGGGTAGATTACTCCCGGCTGTTTCTCCCAGGGCCGTACATAGAGTCCCAGTGTAAGAATATTGGTAGTGAGAACACCAGGATCAATATCATATTGATGCTCCCTCCATAAATGATTAGGACCATGTGAGGCACTTCCTAAGGTAGCCCCAAAGTCAATCAGATAATGTCTGACAAAGTTATTCCCCTTTTCCGAAACAAACATGTCCAGGGAATTGCCGTCTTTAGTATCGAAGTGATTGAGCCAGGCAGCGATTATTCGGAGTCCTCGTAATTCTCTTCGATCTTCATGACGAATAAAGTCATTCAGGTCATCTTTACGAATCCCTTTGTATTTGAAAGGTCCGATCGGTTTTCCCCCCAGGTATTTACTGGCCATTGCCCGAATGCGCCCATCCGGTAATTTTTCAATCCCATCAAGCAGGATCTGCAAATCTTCTTCTGTCATATAGCGCTTGCGACCCTTTTTATCAGTAAGGCTAACCTTTTCACCTAATTTTAAAATTCGCGGATTAAAATAAACCACATAATTTTCCGGGGTATTATAGCCCATAGCATAAAATAATTTTGTGGAAACAACTTCCGCCCCGGACGCAAGTTCGGGATATCCCAGCGGATCAAATTTGATCACATAATTTTCACCCTTTTGATCCCGGATACTAAAACCCGGCGTAACGCCCTCCGCTTTGGCGCGGGTGATAATCCATGGATGCAGAGTATCGGGACCCTCACCGATATTTGGTCCGCGTCTTATTTCTGCCAGACTCATTTCTTTTATACCATTTCGGTTTGTAAACCAGGAGGAATTCGAAACCTCTCCAAACGCATCGAGATTGTCTGCTTCGGGCCGGGTGCCGGCTAAATTCTGAATCTGACGTGAAAAATCAAGGGCTTCTTCCAACTGGAGTGTAACCTGTTTATCAAAATACTCCCCGTAGGTATGTATTTTGATTGCTTCAGGAGACGGTACATTCAGGGTATCTGCAGGTACTGATTGTGGTATGGTAAAAAGTTTAGTTTTACTGCAAGAGGTAGATAAGGTTAAGAGAGACAATACTACCCAGAAGGTACATAAACTGAATTTTTTTTGAAATCTATGATTCATAGTGGTCTTTTTTGTATCAATTTAAAGTCAGTTTAAATAGATAACCGTCTCTGCTTCTAGCTAATTCTATTTTACTCACCGATCCTTTCATACTGACATAACGTAAACCGATTCCCCAGGTTACCTCCCAATTGGAAGCATTATAATTTTGGAAAATATCGGAAGCTACCTGACCGGCATCGCTAAATAGAATCGATTCAAAATTTTTAGAGATGGGATAACGATATTCCAATGAACCCAAAATTAGATCGAAATCCCGGAATCTGCCCCGTTTAAATCCCCGAAATGAAATATCCTCACTTAATTCACTGAGGTAATAGAAGGGAACCGATTTCCCGGGTAGTGGATCAATCAATTCAACCGCGGCTCGTATCACCAAGACCCGATTATAAAAGAGATGGACATAGTGTCGCACATCAGCCGTAGATCTGAAAAAGCTATAGGTGTCATCATTTACTTGCTGGAAATAACTACCACCGACCTCAATTTCAAATCCTCGCGAGGGATTACCCGGACGGTTAGTTGAATTGGATAAAAAACTAAACATGATTGTAAACAGATTGACATTAGTTCCCAGTCCCGGCAACGTTGCCTCATCATATAGATCGGTGATTGAGGATTCCCCAGGTTCCCGACCCGGTAGAATATTATTCAGATGAAATCCCGCATATCCGCGCAGGCTCAGCCGGTAAAACAGATCAACTCCCAGAGAGACATCTGCTCCAAAAAATTCATGAGTATAATCTGCCTCATCTTCCTTCCTCGAATCAGGTCCAATACCATAAAAAGATTCGTCGGTTAATTTTTCATATAATGCCCGGTAATTAGAATAATAAAACAGGTCCGATAATGCCACACGCTCCAATGCAATGCCATATCTCTGCCTCTGATGAAGTCCAAACATGGCTAAAAGTGCTAACCGTGACTCCGGATTAAATATCGCTCGTTGGTAATATTTAATTCCGGCACCAATTCGCGAAACATAGGTAGGCACAACTTCTCTGCGGCCATCTTCGGAAACCAGGAAATCCTGGGTTTTAGGAATAATTTTAGTCTCATCTACTTTAACAATACTATAGTGAATCCCGGAAAAAACCAGTTTAAATGGGAAGAAAATGACTTTACCGGGAAAGCTAACAGCTTTATCTATGGATGATTTTTGATTGTAAAATTGTCTTTGTTCCTGGACTTTATTTACCTGTTTAAGACTATCAGATTCAGCTGACATAGACGATTGCAGGCAAACTGTCATATGGAAGCACAGTATGAGAAATAATGTATGTTTATTTCGATAAGTCATCATGAACAGACCAATTGAAAAAGGAAATTAATTATTAGTTTGGTTAATTCATAAAATCTCGCGCAAAGATTAAAATCCGGCATTTGACGGGCGCCAAGTCGCTAAGAATGAATAAATTATAAGTATTAGATATAGATATTTATTTTTTCATAAGAGAAAATAATTTTTGTTATTTAGTCCAATTAAAACAAGCCTTTGCGTCCTTTGCGGCTTTTCCCATAGGGATCACTTCGTGAGCGTGATGAATTATTCAGGTTAGACAATTATAGTTAAAAAAGACTTTCAATCAATAAATGTCATTCAATTTCAAAGGCAACATATATCATCTCATTTCGGCGCTGTACTTCTAAAACAACGGCATCCCCCTTTTGATATTTCTCCAAAAGTAGCTGTAGATCATCAATTGTCGCGACAGATTGTCGATTGAGTTGACAAATAATATCACCGGGAATCAATCCATAATTCCAATAGGGAGCATCTGCAGCACGGGCAGCAACCAGCACACCATTTTCTTTGCGGAGAGCAGGCAAGATTTTCTTCAGCTTTTCATCAATATCTATAACCAAAACTCCCAATCGGGGAATCAAATTTTTCTCTGGTGTTACCATGTCAAGAAAACGATCTTGATCATCCTTGGACTCCTGAACAGGAAGCCAGAATTTCCGTTTTTTCTCACCCCGTAAAATTTCCAGCTGAATAACTTCACGAACTCTCTTTCGATAAATATTGACGTCAAACTGTCGCCCATTTTCCATTTTTTTATCATCCAGAGTAAGGACAATATCACCAGGAGTTAACCCAACTTTGTAAGCTGGGCCATCCGGGTAAACATCGCTTAGGATCACCCCGTGTTCCATTGGTAAATTTAAGCCGGAAGCAAGCTGCGGCGTTATGGTTTGCGCCCGAACTCCAATATGCCCACGACGTACTCTTCCATATTTCCTAATCTGCGAATAGACATTTTCAACAATATTACTTGGTGCTGCAAAACCGATACCCTCACTCCCACCGGAATGAGAAAATATCAAAGTATTTATGCCCACAACCTCACCGCTGGTATTAACCAGTGGACCACCACTATTACCCGGATTAATGGGTGTATCGGTTTGAATATAAATCATGGGATCTTCCGGGACTAACTGACGTGCAACTGAACTTACAACACCCATCGATACAGAATTTTCCAGGCCCAGCGGGCTTCCAAAGGCAAAAACCAGTTCTCCTTTATTGATTAAATCAGAATCGCCAAACTTTAAATATGGAAATCCGGTACCTTCAATTTTAATTACCGCTAAATCAGTTTCCCGGTCAACACCTATGATCTGGGCATTCACCAATTTGCCCTCAGGTTTAAGAATAGACTTATATTCAGCCTCAACAACCGAGGGTCTCGGCAATAGTGCCTTTAAGGAAATCGCTCCTTCCACCACATGCAAATTGGTAACGATGTATCCTTCGGGATCTAAAATTACTCCCGAGCCTGTTCCTCTTTGCTTATAAACCAGGCCCCCGCTGGTTAATCCGGTTCCCGGGGCATAACTGGTCACAAAAACCTGCACAACTGCCGGAGTTACCATCTCGGTCAGGGTTTCGAATGCATCACTAATTTTTTTTAAATCACGCAAATCATTTGCTAAGAGGCTCTTTTGGCAATATGGAAAGACAAAGAAGGCCATGAAGCAGAGCAGCCAAATTGATAGATTTTTCATAATTGTCATGTATCCCGTCCAATTTTTTTTAACAAATTTAGTTTCATTTTTACCTAAACTTCAGAGAAAACAAAATCCTTAAATTTTATTTTGAAAAAAATCGCATAAAGTACCGGAACCAGGCCTAAGGTCAGCAAGGTAGCGAATCCTAAACCGAACATAATTGCCACCGCTAAAGGCTCCCACATCGGGCCACGACCAAGGTACAACGGAATCAATCCACCAATGGTTGTTGCTGTGGTCAAAAAGATAGGCCGTAAGCGGCGTTGCATCAACAATGGCTTTTTGTGGCGGAAGTTTGTTTTCATCCATTTCGATTTTAAACTATAAAATAATGTTTCAGTTGTATTACGAAAAAATATGGTTAGAGATAAACGTTATTTATTTAAATTCGCGGAGAAGAATTAATGACCATAATGCTTCATATTAAAGTATTTAGAATGGGCACCTACTTCAGTTAGGCAGCTAATATAAGCACATAAAACTATCCTGTCAAATTAGATTTAGCCTCAAATTGGTGATTTTTTTCAGAGATCTGACCTTTCTGATAAAAAATTGGTTCAGCGGATCCGGTTATTACATCTCAACGTTAATACTTCTATACTTTCATAAACCATGTGCTGTGAATACTGCATCGGAAAAATATGTTATTCCTCAGGTGGGCTGCCACTCAAAATGATGCGTTTATATTGATTATGCACCAATGACAAAAGTGAAACATAAAATACATTTCGCAGTTTTCTTGCTCCTGCTTCAATCAAGAATTTGCGTTTTCTTCATTCAATAATTCTTCCAGATTAACCGGAAGTATAACAATAAATGTAGTACCTTTTCCCGGCTCACTGTGCACTTTTATATCGCCCCTGTGGTCTTGTATAATTTGATAGACAATAGAAAGACCCAGACCGGTCCCCACACCCACCCCTTTGGTTGTATACCCGGGGTCAAATATCATTTTAAGATGTTCCCTTGGTATTCCGACACCACTATCTTTGATGTCCACAAAGACTTTATCTTCTTTGTGATAGGTCCGAATTAAAATAGTACCTTTTCCCTTAATGGCCTGTTTTGCATTGATTAAGAGATTCAGGAATACCTGGTTTAATTGTCCCGGATAGCAGGATATTTGTGGTAGTTTTCCATATTCTTTTATGACAGAGACATTATGCTTAAGTTCATGATGAACGATAGTGAGTGTATCTTCAATCCCATCATGAATGTCCACTTCCTTAATTTCTGCTTCATCCAGGCGGGCAAAACTGCGTAATCGGCGGACAATATTGGTCACCCGCTCACTAGCTGAACTAATGACTATGTGGGCATCATCAATAATGTGAAACAAACTTTCCAATTTTTTAGGAGGCTGATCAACCTGAAGACAAATTTTACTCAGATCTTTTCGCAGTTTTTCAGTTGCTCTCATCAGGGTATTATGCATGCTGTTGATAGCACCGACCGGGGTATTAATTTCATGGGCAATACCGGCAACCAGCATACCCAGAGATGCCATTTTTTCGGACTGGATCAGTTGTAATTGAGTATCACGTAATTCCGCATTGGTCTTTTCCAGACTTTCCAGGGCATTCTTAATTTCCGTAACATCGTGGGCAATCCCGATCGTCTCTGCAATTTGATCCTCGTCGTCTTTGATATGGGTGGAATGCATGGTAAACCAGCGCCAGCTCTGATCTTTATTTATCATTCTAAATTCCTTGTTGCGAACAGGTTCCGAATAATCATCCGGATGAATAAGGGGCTTCAGTGTTTTCCCTAAAAATTCTTTAACCTGATAGCCGGTATATTTTGTAAACTGGGGTGATAGATATGAAAAGGTACCATCAGGTTTCAT
Organism: uncultured bacterium; assembly: GCA_965370645.1. Lineage (GTDB taxonomy): Bacteria > Calditrichota > Calditrichia > RBG-13-44-9 > RBG-13-44-9 > RQOF01. The sequence goes on along the minus strand of CBDUVK010000031.1, from coordinate 2,970 downwards.
GGAATATATTATATCATGCGCATTTTCTACCAGGGAGCGAAACCTTTCTTCACTCCTTTGTAAGGCTTGTTCTGCTGATTTTTTTCCCAGATATCCCCCGATCATCTCGGCAGCAGTCTGAAGTAATCGAATATCCCCGGCAGCCCAATCCCGCTCGCTGACGACATCATCAAAACCTATGAAACCATACCACTCTCCCTCAATCATTACAGGTAATACCAGAATAGAAAGGATATCCTGGGCAGCTAATATATTTTTTTCTATTTCAGGAAGGTTTTTAACCAAACCGGAAATATAGGAACCTTTCCGGAGCTTGTTTTTCCAGCGATTAAATCCTTCCTTGTAAGGAAAATGTTGTAAAGCGGGATTATCAATTTCCGCTTGAACACCTTTCACACATACTTCATAAATCTGTCTCATGCATAACCCATCATTTTCATCCATGAAATTTTCAAATAGATAGACACGACTTATATCCACTGCATCTCGCAAGGCCAGCAACGCCTTTTTAAGGGCTATTTTCATATCGTCATGGGTCAGTAAGGCTTCCGAACATGCGGCCAATCCCTCTTCATAATGTAATCTTTTGGCCAGTTTACCTTCGGCTTCTTTCCGTTCTGTAATATCAATACCTGTTCCAATAATAAATTCAACATCTCCCCTTTCGTCTACCAGACAGGTATTAGACCAGGCGATCAGGAATTTTTCCTTGTTTTTTGCCAGCCAGTAATTTTCAAAATTACTTGGGAATTGCCCGGCTTTCAGATCATTAAAAGTTTTCCTTACCTGCCGATTTTCCTCCGGAAGAATTAAAATATCCCAGAAATGTTTTCCCCGTACTTCACTGAATTTCCAACCTGTCAATATTTCACAAGCCCGGTTAAACCTGACTATCTTGCCCTTGGTATCCAGTACAATAACCAGGGCACCCGAAGTATCCAGGACCGCAGAAACAAAATTCCGTTCCTTTCTCAGGGCCTCTTCTGCAATACGTCGTTCATTAATATCATAAAGCGCCCCAATTACAACACCTTCACCATCAATTTCGCTGGGAACCAATGACATGATCATCCATCTTTCCAGACCATCCGCCCTTTTTATTTTTACTTCATAATCACGAACGTAACCTTGCTTCCGGATAATAGAGAGTATTTTCTTCCTCTCATCTGGATCCGCATAGAAATTAGGCGTATAACTCTGAAGGGCTTCATCAGGGGAGACACCAATCGATTCGGCCAGAGGTTGATTCGCATAGAGCACCTTCCCATCCGACTGTCGGCTTATGATAAAAGGAATGGGCGAAGCCTCCACAATAGCTCTTAATTTTTCATCTGCCAATTTCATCTGAGATATATCGATAAAGCCCCATAGTTGTCCCAATTCCTGTTTATCGCGATCTCTAACCGGTACAGAAAACATGGAGAGATAAATCCGCTGAGTTGATTTTAATCGTAGCGCCCGGCGGTAGTATTCCTCAACCTCCATAGTTCTTCCACCTGATAAATCCGGCGTCTTCTGCAGTTCACGAATCAGATTGATAAATTTATTTTTCTCCTCAAAGAACGGTTTGATTTGTTGCACAACTGCTGAAAATTTTGATCCGATGATTTTATCTGATTTAATTTGAAAGAATTTCTCAACGATCTTATTAATGGCAATAATTTCTCCCTCTTTATTCACCATAATCAACACACTCAGGGATGAATCCAGTATCGACTGCAGAACCTCCTTGTTTTGCGATATTTCGGAAATCAGATTTTTCATTTGAGCATTTTTTTCTTGCAGTTCCTCCTGAACAATCAGCATTTGCACATTGGCGTTGGCCAGTTCCAGAGTAGCTTTCTCCAGCTCTTTGGCTTTTGTTTTTAGCTTTTGATTTGTTTCATTAAGAGATTGTGTCCTGTCCCCCACCCGTTTTTCCAGGTCCTGATAGGCCCGGATATTGTCTAGTCCAAGCCCCACCATGTTGGCGAACATCTCAAATCGGGCGATATCCTGCTGGTCCATGTCTCTGGTGTGAAAAGTCATATCGCCTTCTATAATGCCGATGGTTTTTCCCCGAACTCGAATGGGTGCTGCTACCAGCGACTTAATACGATATTTTTCCTCCAAATCCTTCGGCCAGTCTGAAATATCATCAAATTGGTCTATAAATACTGCCCTTTCCTGGTCCAAACATTGCTGTAAATGAGGAGGTGTGGGGATTTTTTTCTGATTCAGCAATTGAAGATAACCTTCAAGAAAATCCGGTGACAAATCACCAAAACAATATGATCGCAGTTCCCAATCTCCATCTACATTTAAAATGAGAGCGGCCCGATCGAAATCCAGACTTTGGGTTAATAGTTTTGGTACTTCGTCCAATAAGTCGTCTTCATTATACTTCTGAGCAAAAAGATTCGACACTTCGTTTAGTGCCAATAATTGCTTTTGTGAATATTCCAGTTTTTTTGTACGCTCTTTGATACGATTTTTCAGTTTCTCTGAGTGCAGTCGCAACTCCCTTTCCAGACTTTTACGATTACTAATGTCCCTGGCAATACCATCATCTCTGATTACTTTTCCTTCTTCAAAATAGAGCTTACGACTTATTTCAAAATCTTTTGCCTCACCGGCTTTGGTCATCATTCGAAATTGTAAGGTTCTTACTTTCCGCTCACTCTGTTCAACCGACTTTTTGAAACCCTGTAAAATCCTCTCCCGGTCTTCAGGAACAATCAGGTTGAAAACCGATTGGCCTAAAAGCTCCTCTGGCAAGTAACCCAGTGTTATCTCGACCGCAGGATTGATACTGATGAACTCACCCTGTGGATTCAAAGAGTATATGATATCCGGTAAATTTTCAATTAACATACTCATCAGATCATTTGAAAAGCGGACCGGATGTTTTTCCTGATATTCTCTCACCGCAGATTTTATGGTCTTCACGATGATCCCAATATCATCGGACAGATCCAGATAGTCAAACGC
>CBDUVK010000030.1:0-15512 GCA_965370645.1 uncultured bacterium | reverse complement strand
CATTAGATTGATATTTATTATCTTGACATTTATCTAATTTTCACTAAATTTTCAATTACAGATTGGTTCAACCAGGAAGCTCCAACCGAAAAATTGCGAAGTACGTTTTATAAATAAATTAAAATTGCGTCTCTGTTTATCAATTCTTTACCCATTTACCCGGAGAAAGATTTATGAAAGATGACAAGAAATCTTCATCTATAACACGACGTAAATTTATGAAGGAGCTTGGTACCGGCGTTGTGGGTACGACCATGGCAATTCACGGCCTGCAAAAAGGAACAAAAGCTCAAGATAGTGCAGATTCCCCTCCCCCTCACTCAGAACGAATACCCTTAACACTAACTGTAAATACCAGGAAGGTAACTGCTCTGGTTGAACCCCACACCTCACTGGCTGACTTCCTGCGCCTCCAATTGAAACTGACTGGTACCAAAATTGTGTGCAACCATGGAGAATGTGGTGCCTGTACCGTACTCCTCGCAGGAAAGGCTGTGTATGCCTGCCATATGCTTGCATTAGATGCTGCTCATAAAAGCGTTATTACCATTGAGGGCTTGCTCAAAGGAGAAGAACTGCATCCCGTTCAGAAAGCATTTCTGGAGCACGATGGATATCAATGTGGATTCTGTACACCCGGCCAAATCATGGCTGCACAGGCCATTCTCTTAGAAAACGCTCATCCGAACCGGGAAGAAATAATGGTCGGGATGTCCGGAAACCTCTGCCGGTGTGGTGCCTATCCCAAAATTATAGAATCGGTAATTGCAGCAGCAGAAAAATGATAAGGTTAGCTTAAAAAATCAATAATTATGAGTAATGGAGGAAGACCCATGGCTTCCAGAAAAATAATAAAATCCAAGTATTTCTTTGAGGAAGATTTTCAGGAAACAATCGGTGAGGTTACTACCGATAGCTACCCCCCCTGGGACAAAAATGAAAATTTAACATATATTGGTAAATCCCTCCCCAGAATTGATGGTTATGATAAGGTAAGTGGCACTGCGAAATATACCTTTGATATCTTTTTGCCCCATATGGCTCATGCGAAAATATTACGATGCCCCCTGGCCCATGCGATGATTAAAAAACTGGACATTACCAGGGCCCAAAATCAAAAAGGGGTATTGGATATCATTACCCATGAAAACCTCCCAAAGATCGAATGGTATTATACCAGTTTTCTCTTCGATCCTCATCTAAGATATGAAGGAGATGAAGTAGCCTGTGTTGTAGCCGAAACCGAATTTCAAGCGGAGCGGGCATTAAATCTGATCCAGGTCGAATATGAGGAACTCCCTTTTGTGGTCGATCCGGAAGAGGCTATGCGCCCCGGTGCAGCCAAATTGTACGAAAGCGGTAATGTTGTGAGAAACAGGCCCTACGAGTATACCAGAGGAGATGTGGAAAAAGGCTTTGAGGAATCTGATATCATATTCGGGGACACGTTTAAAACCCAGGTTGAAGTACATAATCCTACCGAGCCTCATTGCAGTGTGGTTAACTGGGAGGGGGACAAACTTACGATATGGGATTCTACACAGTCGATTTTTGGGATCAGAGAAACTGTTGCCCATGCCCTGGAAATACCGGAAAGCAAAGTACGTGTCATAAAAAAATATATGGGTGGGGGTTTTGGCAGCAAACTGGAGGCCGGAAAATATACTGTAATGGCCGCTTTGTTATCACGACGTATCGGCAGACCAGTCAGAATCGCTCTGGATCGCCGGGAAATGAATCTGGCTGTGGGGAATCGCCCGGATTCTGTACAAAAATTGAAGATCGGAGTAAAAAAAGATGGCACTTTAAAAGCTATCACTCACTATTCTTATGGTTCAGCAGGCGCACATCCCGCCTCCGCTAATTGCAGCTGGCCTCTGAGACAAATTTATTTGTGCCCTAATGTTAAAACCACAGAGTATTCGGTCTATATCAATGCCGGTAAAAATCGGCCGTTTCGCGCTCCGGGGCATGTTCAAGGTTGCTTTGCTCTGGAATCCATATTGGATGAAGCGGCAGAAAAACTTGGTATGGATCCCTTGGATTTCAGACTGAAAAATTACGCAGAAATTGATCAGGTTGATCAAATCCCCTATACCAGCAAATTGCTGAATGAGGCATATAAAAAAGGAGCAAAGGCCTTCGGATGGAAGAACAAATGGAAAAAACCCGGATCTGATACAGGATCTAAGAAAAGAGGTATTGGCCTGGCCTCTCAGATATGGTGGGGAGGCGGAGGACCTCCGGCATATGCTACTCTTAAATTGAATTCTGATGGGAGTGTTCAAATTCTAACCGGGACTCAGGATCTTGGTGGCGGAACCTACACATTTGCCGCTCAGGTTGCTGCCGAAGTTCTTGAACTTCCCATGGAAAAAATAGCTGTTATTCTGGGAGATACCGCTATTTGTCCTTATGGCCCTTCCAGTGGTGGTAGCCAGACTGCCCCATCCATATCACCCGCAATTCGCGATGCAGCGGAACAGATGAAATCAAAATTGGTTTCTGCCGCTGCAGTAATCCTGGGCATACCGGAAAATCAGATTGAATACAAGGAAGGCATTGCTTCAGACCGCAAAAATCAGGATAAAAGGTTAAATATCCCGGAAATTTTGGATAAAATGGATGAAAAAATTCTGGTTGTTAATGGAGCACGTGAAGCTAATAAAGATGGTTATGCCATAAATTCATTCGGGGTACAGTTTGCCGAAGTGGAAGTGAACACCGATACAGGTAAGGTAAAAGTATTGAAGATTGTGGCCGCTCACGATATTGGACGAGTGTTAAACCGGAAACTTCTGGAAAATCAATTTCACGGAGGTATTATTCAAGGAATGAGTTTTGCCTTAATGGAAGAGCGGGTCATAAACCGCGACACCGGGAAAGTTCTTACCACCAATTTGCACGATTACAAAATTCCAACCGTTAAAGATACGCCTGACATTGAAGTTATTATTGTCAGTGAAGGCGATGCTTTAATCAGCAATACCGGTGTGAAAGGTATTGGTGAACCTGCCATGATTCCGACAGCAGGAGCTATTGCCAATGCTGTTTATAATGCACTGGGCGTTCGAATAAAAAGTCTGCCCATAACCCCGGACAAGATAATAGAAGCGCTTTACAGTTAGTACAAAAGGCAGTGTATTAATAATATAGAGGAATCAGGTATGAAAAGTTTTGACTATATACAAGCAAAAACTTTGCAGGAAGCCAGCAAAGCTTTGGGCCAGAACTGGCAGGAATCATTACCTTATGCCGGAGGAACTGATCTTTATAGTATGGTGAAGCATGGTTTGGTGACACCCAAAAAGCTTGTGAATCTCAAAGTGCTCCCGGGAATTGACAAAATTGAATATTCTCCAAAATCGGGGCTGAAAATCGGGTCAATAGTAAAAATCAGTGAGATAGTCAACCATGAGATCATCAGGGAAAAATACCAGGTTCTTGCACAGGCAGCCTCAGAAGTGGCTTCTCCCCAACTTCGAAACATGGGAACAATTGGGGGGAATATTTGTCAGCGACCTCGCTGCTGGTATTACAGGGGGGAATTTGAATGCCTTCGAAAAGGTGGAGAAACCTGTTATGCTGTAGGCGCTGAAAATAAATACCATTGTATCATCGGGGGGGATCCCTGCTTCATTGTTCATCCTTCAGATACGGCAGTGGCGTTATTGGCCCTTGATGCACAGGTAACCATAACAAATTCAGGAAGGAGTAAAACAATCCCAATGAGAGAATTCTTTATCCTCCCGCATAAAAATGTGCATAGAGAGAATATTCTGCTTCCCGGGGATATATTAAGTGCTATAACCATTCCCATCCTTTCGAAAAATTCTTCCAGTGCTTATATAAAGGTAAAAGAACGCGGGGCCTGGGATTTTGCTATTGTCAGTATAGCCGCGGTCATACAATCTTCCCAGGGTATGATCCGCTTTGGGAAAATTGCATTCGGGGGAGTTGCTCCCATTCCCTGGTTTGATGAGACGCTTTCTGCTCAGCTAAAGAATTTAGCCGTTTCAAAACAAAATTTTGACAAATTGAGCGAGAGTGTATTAAAAGAGGCATACCCATTAAATCAGAATGCCTACAAACATACTCTGGCTAAAAATCTTACCAGGAGAATATTAACAGATCTAAGTGAAAATTAATAAATGGAGGACGGCAAGTTAGTCGGGTACATCATCAAATAATGCATTGTGCTTTTCGGTTCAAATAATAGCTTGTTGATCAATTAACTGATTGATAGATGTGCGAGACAAAAGGCCCTTCTAAAAAATCTTCAGGTTTAATCTGGCTTTGAAGCACACATCCGGAATACTGATTAGATAGTAATAACCGGGCACACTCTACCAAGCCTGCGGCAGTGGTTGCCTGAATGGCCCGCAATGTTTTTCCGGCCACGACAAGCGGTTTAATTAAAAAATACTTTTCAAGAATCCTCTTTCTTCCCTGATCATCTTTCCCATAGACAGAGGCATAAATGACCACCAGATCCTCATCAGTTGCCGGGATGGTTTGCTCCATAATTGCTTGTAACTTTTCTACCCGATCCTCTCCATGGGGAATTTGTCTCAAAAGGTTCTCTATCCAACTATAGTGTCCCGGATATCGTATTGTTTTGTAGTCCAGATTCCTGGTTTTACCAGCCAGTTCTTCCGGTAAATCCGCTGCGCCACCCGAGGTTAGATCTTCCTCATATTCAATCCCATGAAGAATAATTTTAGAACGTTCAGTCAGGGAGGCTTTAATGGTGGTTTGAAAATCCCGCACAATTTTCGCTGGTCTAACATACAGTGTCGCGACACCTACCGGACTCCAGGTAAAGCCATAAAAATGAGGTGGATAGGCATTTTGGGTTAAGGCCCCAACTTTCATATTAACAGATTCCACCTTCTCCACTTTAAAATTCCGGCAAAACTGTTGAAACAGACCATTTGCCAGCACGTTGATGAAGCCGGGTGCAAGTCCCGCTTGTAATATAAAACCTTTCTCAGCACCACAGGCAATTTCCTTAACTTCTTGAGTCTCCTTTACATACTCGGATAAATTTACATAATGAAGTCCATGCTCCCTGGCCAGTTTAGCGATACGAGGCGCCTGATTGCCGGGCAGACAGTCCAGGACAATATCGGCTTGAGAGAGTAACCGGGTAAAATTTTTATCAATGTCTCTCAGGGGCATCACAAAAGGTGAAACTTCCCCATTCTGATTTGAATCATTTTTAATCCATACAGCGGCTGCCTGCGAAACCTTTTCATAACGATCTCCAAGATAAATATCGACAGAAAAGTCAGCCAGCTCTCTCAAGAGAAGACCTGCTGCCTGTCCAATTCCTCCAGATCCAGCGATAATGACTTTAAATTTGGCGCGATTCACGAATTTCTCCTGATACAGGTTTTATGGTGAATATAAATTGATTTATATGATAGTTTCTTTTGCTCAGAGCAATCTAAATGATAAATCTCTTATTTAAAATAAATAGATGATTTTAAAATGTTAGGGGCGATTTATTGAAATACCTAATTAAGAATCATATGAAGCAGACTGATGTTCTGCTAATTTGAATTAATTTATGATGTACTTCGTACCCTAACCCCTGCCTGCGCCGCAGCTACGGCGGGCAGGCCAGCCCTTCCCCTGCCAGCAGGGGAAGGGAAAAGGGATGGGGTAAGTAAGAGTGTATCCGATTGATATCTCATTATTTTCAATAATCAAGTTACAGTAACAGTTCCAGCTCATTTTAAATATTTTTAGAGCGAAATAATCAAACACATTAATTATTATCATCTTTAAAAACCTACTTACAGCCCAACCACCTTACTCTACAGGATCCCAATCCCCAAAATTTTCAACATTGACTTCAACTTGGGGATCAGTCAGATACTTCTCATGGGAATTATAATACCAACCTAAATATTCAGAATCGCCCCCACCCTGAGTAGTAATTAAGAAACGGTTGGAAAGATGGCCGATGTTCAATATACGATTGCGCGGTAAATCCTTGTCGCCGCCCTGAGGGTCGATCGGAATCCATCCATAATTTGGCAGGTAGACCTCCGGCCATCTGTGGAATACCTCATCCAGGCTGGCATCATCTCCCCGCACAACAACAGCACCCACATAGCGGGCAGGTAAACCGGCTGCCCGACATAATGCTATAAAACTAAAAGTGTATTCGGAACAGGATCCGGTACCCCGTTTGAGCACATAAGGAGCTACATTCCAACCACCTTCAAGCTTATATTCCATATTTAAGCGCACATAATCAAAAATCTTACGAGCAATCCAGTAGGGATTTTTCTCATCTCCCACAATTTCTTTCACTAAATTCTGTATATACAGATCTTGTAATAGATATTTGCTCCCATCCGCAGTATATAGTTTGCGAATTTCCGAAGGAATATCAGACAAAGTCCCACAGCCATCAGGATAAATGAAATAGGTAATAGCAGAAATTTCCGCCTCTACCACCATTTTCGTGGTTGTCTTGGTATCACTTGAAATATTCCCATAACGAAAATGGGCAATTTGCTGATTCCAACGGTCTTTTACTTTACTGAAGGAAGCTGGATAATAATCTATCAGAGAAATTTTTTGCTGATTTAATTCTTCCGGAACAGCAATATAAACGTCCAAATCAATGATTTTTCCATTACCAATCGCCTTGACTTCATGTGTGTATGTAATCCTGGCCTTTCTCGTTTTTTCCAGGCGAAATAAGTCATCATCCCTGCGTGTCAGCTGATAGAGTGAATCCGTTTGATAATCGATATTCCAGAGGTTTTCGCCATCAAAAGCAAGTCCTCTTGGATAGGGAGCCGGAGAATTTATAAGGAGAATAATTTCTCCATCTTCAGGTCGGATCATATAAATTTCATTCGTTAAGCGATCTGAGCACCACAGGTATTGCCCGTCATAAGTTAATCCCTGTACAGATCGGGCAGGACCTTTTATCTTCAGGAGGGCCGTACCGTCGCTCAAATCCAGTTTCATTATGCTGTTATCTTTGGCGTCGCTCACCCATAAGGTTTGTCCATCCCATACCAGGCCTTCCGGATTATCGGAAGGCGCTTCAATGGTTGCCAGAATGTGACCGGTTTTCGAATCAATTTTAAATATTTTATTCTGTTTGCTATCTACATTCCACAAATTCTTTCCATCCCAGGCTAAGCCCATCGGCCAAAAGCCGGGGGCCGGAATTTCCTTTTTAACCACTCCATTCTGTGGATCAATACAAAACAGTTTGTCCTGTTGATGGTCTGCCACCCACAGATTTTTTCCATCAAAGGTCATACCCGTTCCATATCTCCCGGGGGCAGGAAATTGAGAGATAATTTTTCCGGGGAAAGCCGTCAGGAAAGTGAAAAAACCGAAAGTTAATAGAAAATGTAAAATTATTGATATTTTCATCATTTTCTCCGCTGTAAATATTCTAAGAAATTACCACTATGAGGAATCCCTACTAACTTTTTCTTTTACTTTAATATTAATATGAAAATGAAAACTTGGATCATGCTGAGACAGGTATGTACGGAGAGGTAAATAGTTTATTCTCTGGAAGCTGCTTCATCCATTAATCGGCAAGCCTCCAAAAGAATATTCATGGTCGCCCCTTCAATATTTCTTTCTAACTTTTTATCAATATCAGGAGCAAATTTGAAATTACCTTCAGTCAGGGGAATCATCCTGTTAATAGCTTCCTCGGCTAACGATTTTTCATCATAAGCGGCGTAAATCATCTCACCTTTTTCAAAAACAATCACCCCGTTTTTATCGGCAATGATATCCATTGTACCATCACGCTTGTTCAGGTTAATCAACTGGATTATTTCCGCCAGTGAAAGATCCGCCAAATTTCCCTCAAATCCTTTTGTTTTGGAGACCTGTTCATCATCCACCGATTTTACTTTTTTTGCTCTTTCCAGTAAAGTTTCCACTTTCTCTAAAAGGATTTTACGGTCAACAGGTTTAATCAAATACTCATCAGCACCTGCGCGGAATCCTCTTATCTCCATATCTTGATCATTCAGGCTGGTAAGGAAGATGAATGGCACCATGGGTATTTCAGAACCCTCTCGCACCATCCAGCAAAATTCAATCCCATCGGTTTCTGGCATCATTATATCGGAGATAACCAGATCCGGTATCACTTCATTCAAAACCTGGAGTCCCTCATCTCCATTTTCCGCAGTAGAAACTTGATAACCTGCTTTTTCGAGACTGATGCTCAACAATTTCAAAACATGCGGATTGTCATCAACTATCAATATTTTTTCTTTTTCGGCCATATGATTAGATTTTAATGCTTTTTTTTATAAATATACTGTAAGGTTACTCAGTTACAAGTTTAATTTTAGAGTATCGAAAAGTCTGATTCCTACCGCTTGATTTAGCATGTTGTAAGGCTTTTTCTGCCATCTCAATTAGCTGTTCTTTTTTCTTACCGACCTTTAACTCAATTTCAACAATTCCCAGACTAACGGTTATCTTTTGATAATCCTGTTTTCTTTTGGGAGATAATTTTTTGAGTTCATAAAAATTCTGATCAAAAAACTGCGTTTGATCTACAGCTGAACGAATACGCTCTGCCTCATAATATGCCCCTGTCTCCTCGGTATTAGGAAGCAGAATAACAAAGCGATTGGATCCCAAGCGAAAAACAATATCCGTATTGCGTGTGTTATTGAGGATGACATTCGAAATACGCATGAGGATGTAATCACCGGTTTTTTCTCCAAACACTTCATTGACGATGTGAAACAGATCGACATCGATAACCACAATTGACAAATGATGATGATAGCGTTTCGCCCGTGATAATTCTTCAGCTAATCTTTTCATTAAAAATTGCTGATTGTACAAACCGGTTAAATGATCAGAGATCTGGCTTGCTTCTAACTCCACCGTTTTCTTCTGTAAAGCTTCAACTTCCTGGATAACATTAGATTTTTCCTCAACCAATCGCCGGTTACTCTGGTGTAATTTTTCAACCAACTCCTTTTTATGAAGAATTGAATTTACCCGGGCGATCAATTCCTTGGCATTGAATGGCTTTAATATATAATCATCGGCACCCAACTCTAGACCCATAATGCGGTGTTCCTCTTCAACATAATTAGCAGAGAGAAATACAACCGGTATCTCTTTAGTTTTAATATTTTTTTTCAACAGTTTGCAGGCATCAAACCCATTCATAACGGGCATTAAGGCATCCAAAATAATGATGTCCGGTTGTTCCTTCTCCGCACTTTCCACACCCTCTTTCCCATTAAGTGCCCGTATTGCTTCAAATTCATAAAACTTGAAAAGATGTTCAAGTGTATCAAGCATATCCTCATTATCGTCTACAATTAAAACTTTTTTCATATTCACTATTACCCTGGAAGTAAAATACGGCTAAAAATTGAGATTAACAGATCGGGAACTGAAAATACACCTGCAAAAATATAAACAGATGCCGGTGGTATTTCAAACTAAGAGAACTGTTTAACTATATCATTATAAATCTTAAATTAATTCCTCATATTTTGCTTTATCAAGTAAACCATCCAGTTCAGATTTATTAGAAAGTTTAATCTTAATAATCCAGCCATCCCCATAGGGATCTTTATTAATAATTTCAGGTTGATCATTTAAGTTATTATTAACTTCAACCACTTCACCACTGAGGGGTGCAAACATATCAGATACCGCCTTCACTGCTTCAATGGTTCCAAAACTTTCCATTTGCTTGGTTTCCAATCCCACTTCAGGAAGCTCCACATAGACTATATCTCCCAATTCACTTTGTGCATAGTCAGTTAATCCAATCGTGGCAACATCATCATCGATTCGCGCCCACTCATGATCCTTTGTGTACTTAAGTTCTTCTGGAATGTGCATGTAATCCTCCAATCAAATTTCAATTAATTCTTTACGATATATTTTTTCAATAAAATGGGTATCAAATTCTCCCGAGAGAAATTCCGGTGTAGATATGACATATTTATGAAATGGGATAGTTGTTTTAATTCCTTCAACGACAAATTCATCGAGAGCGCGGTTTAATCGACTAATAGATTCCTGCCGGTCCTTTCCCCACACAACTAATTTGGCAATAAGTGAATCATAATAGGGTGAAATTTGATAGGAGGCATAAATATGTGTGTCAACTCTAGTCCCCGGACCACCAGGTTGGTAAAAAGAGGTCACCTCACCCGGTGAAGGAATAAAATTATTTGAGGGATCTTCGGCATTAATGCGACATTCTATGGAATGTCCTACAGGTTTAAGCTGATTTTGCTTTAGAGTTAATGTTTCCCCCGCAGCCACCTTGATCTGCTCTTTAATCAGATCCACCTGGTATACCATTTCAGTCACCGGATGCTCTACCTGGATACGAGTATTCATTTCCATAAAATAATAATTGAGGTCTTTATCTACCAGGTATTCAATGGTTCCCGTGCTGTAATAACCCACATGCAATGCTCCTTTTACGGCGGTTTCTCCCATGATTTTCCGGATTTTATCAGTAATTATAGGGGATGGAGATTCTTCGATTAATTTTTGATGCCGCCGCTGGATGGAACATTCCCGTTCGCCCAGATAGATCATATTACCTTCCTGATCTCCTACCAGTTGAATCTCTATGTGGCGTGGACTCTCGATATATTTTTCCAAGTATAAATCTGAATTTCCAAAGGCCGCCTCCGCTTCCGCCTTAGCCATCATATAGCTATTTTCGAGACTTTTAGGATCTTTTACAATCCGCATTCCCTTTCCCCCACCACCAGCAACTGCTTTTAAGATAACGGGATAGCCCAATTCCTTCGCCATCTCACGCGCTTCACTATCTTTTTGAACAATGCCATCGCTTCCCGGAATCACTGGCACCCCGGCCTGTGCCATAGATTTCTTCGCTTCGGCTTTATCACCCATACGCCTGATCACTTCTGAGGAGGGACCAATAAAAGTAATCTCACAGGAGTTACACATATCAGCAAACTCAGAATTCTCAGAAAGAAATCCATAACCAGGGTGAACCGCATCCGCTCCGGTAATCTCGGCGGCAGAAATAATCCGTGTAGCATTTAAATAACTTTGTGTACTGGATGAAGGTCCTATACATACCGCTTCGTCAGCGAATACCGTATGAAGCGCATTTTCATCCTGGGTAGAATAGACTGCAACAGATTTGATCCCCAACTCCTTGCATGCCCGAATGACCCGTATAGCTATTTCTCCGCGATTTGCAATCAGTACCTTATTAAACAATCACTCGCTCCTCATCTTCACTCAATCTTTTTCAATTAAAAATAACACCTGGTCATACTCTACCGGCTGAGAGTTTTCAACCAGTAACTTCTTAATAGTACCACTTATCTCGGATTGAATTTCATTCATGAGTTTCATGGCTTCTATGATGCATAACGTATCACCCGCCTTCACAGGATCTCCAACTTCAACATAAGGTTCAGCATCGGGTGCAGGTGAACGATAAAAGGTTCCCACCATGGGGGAAGTTACCCTGTCAAATTGATCCGTTGGTTCTGAAGGTTTGTCTTTTTCGACTGAAGGTGTGGGAGTGACCGCTATCGACGGAAATTCTGTTGAAATCTGTTGGACGGCTGCAGGCCCCGGATAAGCTGCTACTTGAGCTTGTTTCATACTGCTATTTTTAGAAATGCGGATTCTACTTCCTTCTTCAACAATCTCAATTTCGCCTATTCCACTCTTTTCAACCACCTTAATAAGTTGTTTTATTTCATCAAAATTCATTAACCCTCCAGAGATTATGGTGTCAATTTGCCAATTTAAAAGTTTCCCAAATTTTTTGCAAGGTTTATTTTCCTGGGCTCTTATATAATTGATTTTCATTAATATATTGCAAAACAGAATCAGGAACTAAATAGCGAATCGATTTACCCTCAGCAGCTCTCTTTCGAATTAGTGTTGAAGAAATCTCAAGGAGCGGAACATGTATAAATTGAATATGAGGCAATAAATTCTTCACCTCATTTGAAGGCATAAAACCGGGTCTTCCAAATGCCACCAGCTGACTCTTATCCATAATCATTTCAGGATTCTTCCATCGGGGCAAGTCATTCACATTATCCATTCCAATGAAAAAATAAAACTTTGGATTCAATCTCTGGTATTTTTCCAGCAGTAACTCTAAAGTATCAATCGTATAAGATACTCCAGTTCTGGTTAGTTCAATATCCAGACATTTAAAATTGTTATTGGGAGATATGGCCAACTCAAGCATGTCATTTCTGATTTCCGGGGATGAAATGCCTTCATTTTCTTTTAAAGCATGTATTTTTGTGGGAATAAACCAGATCTCATCCACTAGGAGTTCATCACGAAGATATTCAGCGATGATGAGATGGCCGTTGTGAATGGGGTCAAACGTCCCGCCTAATAGGCCAATTTTTTTCATGAAAAATTATTTATCGAATTAATAGTGATTTAATTCTTGATTTTTTTCTGAATATCGGAAATTTTTGACTTAGCGTTCTTGGTAAATTTGCCTTTTGGATATTTCTCTACAAAAACTATGAAATTGGTTAAAGCTTTCTCATACTCCTTTAATTTAATTAAACAGATTCCCTTCCAATACATTGCGCTTTCCGCTGGAGGTGTATCATAGTATTTTTCCAGGAGAATATTGTAATAGATAACAGCCGAATCATAAATGCCCATTTTTCGATAGACATTACCACCCAGTAACTGTTTTCTGGCCATCTTGGTACGAAGTTCCAGTAATCGCAGATCTGCCTCGGATCTTAAATCACCCTCCGGGTAGGCTTCAATAAAAATCTGAAGTTGTCGTAATGCTTTTAGAGTATATTCCTGATCCAATTCAGGACGCTGAGAAAGATGATAAAAACTCAGGCCGATTTTGTAAAAACTTTCCTGGACATAGACACTTTCCGGGTAATCATTAATCACTTTCTGGTATTCTGAAACTGCAATGAGATATTCGTTGTTTTTAAAATGCGATTCAGCCAAGTAGAATTGAGCATCATCTACTATAGGATTACCACTATATTTCAAAGTTATCACTGTAAATTCCGTGATCGCATCCAAATATTTCCCACGGTCCAATAGGCTCTTGGCATATTCAAAGTATTGGTCAGCGTCCAATTCTTCTTTTTTAACTTTACTCCCACATGAAACGAGAATGAGCAAAATGTATAGAAATGGTAACCATCGCCGAATTCGCTTGAAAAACATTCTTACCCGCTCCTTAATGAATAAAATAGGTAAACAATCCCAATTGTGGTTATCGTTATCAGAGCCGGTTCAAAAAATTTTCTAATCCAACCCGATTCCACCCGTTCGCCTCTGGTAAATTCATAAAATCCATTTTCAATCCCTCCCAATTGAGAGGTTGCTAAAGTATCTTCCATGTGGTGTGTTTTACTATAAGAATAGATAATAGATTCATCATTTTCTTTTATATAATAGGTAAGAACACTCTCAATATTTCTCTCGTATTTACTATTTCGTAAAAACATATTTTTTGCAACAGGAAGATAATAAATTTGAACGCCAATATTTTGAATTAACAAACTGTGTACCGATTCTAAAGAATTTAAATTTTCATCAAAAACAGTAATTTCTTTTTTTAATAATTCGCTTCTCAGACGCTCCACCGCCCAACGACTAATATCAGTTTTCACGCTGGAAACTATCTGTACTGAGTAACCGGTGATATAAACCGAATCAATCGCACGAAGCATGGGTTGTACCAGTTGATAGTCCAATATATTTAAATTTGCATCGATCTGAGCAGCACCGGTTTGACTGGTCAGTATGATCAAAAGAACAATGAGCGATATTTGTCTATATTTTTGAACCATAGGCACCATAAAAAACTAATAAATTTAAGATCGAAAACGCCGCCAGAAAAACAAAACATAAAAAATAAAAATCAACATTATAACCAGGCAAATCGGACCGAGATAATCACCTCTCCGTGTATAGAAAGTCTTATCCATTTGCAAGGGTAAAAGAGCCACCAGATTTTTTTGTGTATTTAAAGAGGCGTGGTCCAAATATCTTCCGACAGGATCAATAAAGCCTGAAATTCCAGTGTTTGCGCAACGAATAATACTTATGCGGTTTTCAATCGCTCTATATACCGCAAATTGAGCATGTTGATAGGGACCGCTTGTTATTCCAAACCAACCATCGTTAGTTATAAACGTTAAAAGGTTTGCGCCATTCTGGACGAAACCACGAACAATTTGCGGAAAAACAGATTCGTAGCAGATGACCGAAGAGATGCGAGCATTGAGAGAATCCAGTTCAATATTTTCTTTCAACCGGTATTTCGTTCTTTGATATCTGCCCGGTCGTTTTGGTATACGCCATTCAAATACACTAAATTTCTTACCCGGATAAAAGTCAGCCCCTCCAATGTCAACACTACTGAGAAAAGGAAAATATTGTTTAAACGGAATGGTTTCAGATCCGGGCACGAGAGCCATTTTATAATAAGATTCAAAGCTGATATTATCAGGCCGGAAGAAGAAGGCCGCATTATAAGTATAATTCCGACTTTGATCGGCACTGTAATGATAATCCGGCGCACCGGTTAACAGATGAATTCCGGAAGAATCGAGAAAATGATTGATTCTTGTCAGAGCCTGGAGACGCGTCCTGAGATAAAACGGGGTGGCTGTTTCCGGCCACACCAGCAGATCAATTTTTTTCTGAACCAGTTCTCTGCTACTTTCCATAAGCATATCAAAAGCCTGATCCTGAAAAAGCGAATCCCATTTTTCATGAGGATCGACATTGGGTTGTATAAGACCACTGCGGATGAGATTGTAATCTTTTTGATCAAGCTGTTTTATTCTCAGGATTCCATATAAATTCATAAAAAGGACTAATGTGGCCGAAATGAATATGAAGATGTATTTTATTTTTCCACGATTCTGGTAAGAAAGGTAAATGGCGAGAGATATCAGAATTACAGTAAATGAGATAAAATGATATCCGGTCCATTCCACTATTTGAATAAATTGCAGGTAGTAAGTTTGGGTATGGGCTAGCGTGAGCCAGTTAAATCGAATATCAGAAAACAAACGAATATATTCAAAGCTGATCCAGATAAATGGGAATGTAATAATAGCCAGCAATTCACTCTTTCTTTTAAACCAGCTGTATAACCCTGCCACCAGAGCATAATGAAAAGAGTTCACCAGAATAACCAGGATTGCACCCACCAGGGAGCTGGTGGAGATCCAGAAAAGATTCATAGCTCCCCAGAATAGGCCCATCAGGTAACCCAATCGGAAGCTATCTCTGCAGGATTTATAGCGAATAAGCCACAAAAAAATGGCGATTCCGATGGGAGCCAGAAAACCCAGCGGGAAGGGTGGAAAACTCAGGGTCATCAAGGCTGCAATAATAAGTAAATATTTTAATTCCACCCTATTCATAAATAGTAATCTCTATCTACTCAACAAATAAATTCTAATCCTAAAAGTGCTTATTTCACATTCAGTATATTGAAGAAT
>CBDUVK010000029.1:0-15661 GCA_965370645.1 uncultured bacterium | reverse complement strand
AGAAAAGAAACGGTTGAACCCTTAACCAATTATTTTATTGGTCGATTTCAAAAGGATTTACGGCAGGGTAGTACTTCATTAGGTGGTCTGGTTACGGCAACCAATAGAAATATAAACCAGACCTATTTGGATTATATTAATCGCTCTGCTTACACAGGCGGACTTGATATTCTGCATCAATGGAATAAAAAGACTTACTTTGCAGATCTCAAGGTGTCTTTCAGTCATATCAAGGGTCACAAAGATGCTATCCTGGAAACTCAAACCGCCTCGGCCCGCTACTTTCAGAGACCCGATAATTCTCATGTAACTCTCGATTCCAATCGGACAACTTTATCCGGCCATGGTGGAACCTTCAATATTGGAAAGCAAGGAAATGCAAAATTTAGGTATGTTTTAGGAGGAGTCTGGCGATCTCCCGGGCTTGAGCTGAATGATGTGGGTTACCTTCGGCGAGCCGACCAGGCCATGCAGTTTATCTGGATTGGGTATCGAAATAACAATCCTTTCGGCATATTCCGTAGAGTAAACCTGAATGCAAATCAATGGAACGGTTGGAATTTCGGCGGGGAGAAGCTCTTCAGGGGAGGCAATATCAGCGGAGGTGGACAATTTACTAACTATTGGGGTTTCTGGATGGGAATTAACCGGGAGGGAGATGGTCTCTCTACCTGGGTTTTGCGAGGAGGACCGGCATTTCGCTACGAAGGGGGTTTAAATACCTTTTATACTATTTATAGTGATTCCCGAAAACTTTGGCAAATTGAATTGGGTGGCTTTAATCATATTAATGATGATAAGATTTCTCGAAGACACCAGATATTTGTAGAATTATTCCTTAAACCGTCTACCCGCTTTAATTTGTCGTTGAGTCCATTCCTTAACTTTAATCGGAATAACCTGCAGTATGTGGATACATATGATAATAATGGCGAGGATCGATTTATCCTGGCGAAATTAAATCAGAACACTTTCGGAATGGTAGTTCGCTTAAATTACAGCCTGACACCGGAGTTAAGTATTCAGTATTATGGACAACCTTTTATTTCTGCCGGTGCTTATGCACAATTTAAAAGAGTGACAAATCCCCGGGCTGATCAATATGAAGACAGGTTTCATACCTTTACTGAGGACGAGATTTCTTACGATTCGGAAAACCAGGAATATCTCGTGGATGAAAATCGCGATGGAAATGTAGATTATGCCATCGGTTTAGCGGATTTTAATTTTAAACAATTTCGTTCAAATCTGGTTATTCGCTGGGAATATCGGCCCGGATCTTTGGTGTTTTTAGTATGGTCTCAGGGACGCACAGTTGAAGATGAATATGGAGATTTTTCATTAAAACGGGATCTTGGGGATCTATTCAATTCATTTGCAGATAATATTTTCCTTATCAAATTCAGCTATTGGTTCTCGCTTTAATTAAAAGAATTTCATTCCTAATCAGCAATATTCATAAAAATAATAGTGATAGTTTGATTTTCTCTGAATTGATCTGATAATCAATTTTTTAATCGTGAGCTGATGAAAGAACGGATAGATGGGGCACTATTCGGCTATTTTGAATTGCCTGGATCTCTGCAGCAATACTCAATGCTATTTCCGAATCAGTACTTCCTCCAAGATCAATTCCGATGGGCGAATATAGATTGGATAGATTTATCTCCCCACCCAGATCATTTTTTAATTGATGAATAAGTTTGGATGCTTTGGTTTTGGAGGCGATCACTCCTACATATTTTAAAGCAATTTTTCTCTGGTAAACAGCTTTAAGAATATCATAGTCATATTTGTGACCTTGTGTCATTATGATCAGAAATCCCTCGCTATCCGGAGTAAATTCCTCACTGAATTTTGCATAATCCGACAATACATAATCATGGAAGTAGGGATTTTTATCAGTATTGGCGAATTGTTCACGGTTGTCTATCAGGGTCAGCCAAAATGGCATCCTACTGAGGAAATAGGATAAAGCATGACCTACATGTCCTCCTCCAAAAATATAAACAGGGGTTAATTTTTTGGCGCTCTCGTAAAATATCCACACTTTCCCATGACACATCATGGGGATGATCTTAGCAGTATTGTTCTCTGCGGGTCGTACCTTGGTATCGACTAGCTCATATTCTTCTGTGCCCGATTCTCCCTTTTGTAATCTTCTCAGACCTTCTGAAATTACTTCTTTTTCCAGGGCACCTCCGCCTACTGTACCATGAGTATTCCCATTCCCCTCAATTAAAATTTTAAATCCAATTTTCCCTGGCACCGATCCCTCGGTTTTAACAATTGTTGCTAAGACATAAGGTATGTTTTTTTGATGTAATCCCTGCGCAATTTTATAGATGTCCATAGGCTTCTCCCGGATGGTAAAGACTATCTGGCGTATCAAAATCTGATAATACCTGGGGATAGTCGCAATTCCAAAATTTTTTCTTAATATTTCGATTTTTCGAAAATGATTTCAGATCACTCGTGAGATCCGCTTTAGCAAGTTCATTACCCAGATCATTCCGAATCAGTATGGGGTGAGCATTTTTCTTCTGATAGCGAGGTTGAATCCAGTGATACTGATTGTCCAGTTGTTTTTTAAATAAGGTGTAGAAATCTGCCGGTATATGGGGTTGATCCACAAAGTGATAGAGAATCCAGTCGGTTTTTCCAATATGCTTCAGGCCAATTTTAAGGGAACTGAACATACCCAGTTTATATTGTTCATTGTGAATGAAATTAACCTTAGAGTGAAGCATTTTCCATTGGTCTTCAGAAAGGTTTACAAATTTCAATGCTTGCTGCTCCGGCTGTTTATCCAGCCATCTCCGAACTTCATCTCGAATATCTTCATCTCGGTAGCCGGTTACTACATATAGATTTTGGCAAATTTGAGATGTTTTGCAAATCACAGAGATAATGAAAGGAAATCCTTCGAATAGCATCAGGGGTTTGAAATCCTTCATGCGGCTGGAATATCCGGCACTAATGATAAGTGCATCTATGTTTGGGTTAAGCATGGATTTTCATACTCCCGTATCTTCGATATTTCCGGGTATGTTTTTATTATGTACTCTGAATGTTTGACAGAACAAATTGGACCCAAATCAGATTTCACTCTTATTAAAATAAAGTAATGATAATCAACAATTAAGTCAATTCAAATTGAGCAGTTGTGAAGAGCCCGTTAACCAAAAAGAAGCCAGATTGCAATTTTACCTTTGGAGCAAATTTAATTTTTTCCTATTTTGCAATAACAAAATTGATTATGAAAAATTTATTAAAAAATACTGAAATATTCAGATGCATCCACGAATCTCATCGGGGTTATAAAAACAAGGTTTCAGTATATCATATTCTAAAAGAAAAATCTTGTTTTCCTCATGGATGTGTCTACTTTCGCTGGAAATGCAAACAACTTTCAAAGAGATCCAAATGCCATCGTGGATATTCTTATGTAGGTAGAAAATGTCCTGGCTGCAAGGATTATTACGAAGAGAAAATTCATAATTATCCGGAGCTTCAGATATCTGAACATGAATTTAAGAATTTTATGAAGGAATTGCTTGAATTCGAGGATTGGATTGAAGAATGTCAATTAAAGCCGATTGAATTTGCGGGTACAGTTGCAGAGATCAAACCTCATTTTCGCCAGAAAATCTATCCTAAAGCTAAATTTCTCTCTTTTCACGGTTATATTGCTGTCCTGAATCCCGTTTTTCTTGGATGGCATAGATTTGAGGACCCGGTCTATGCTTATTTTTCAAGTAAATATTTTCAAAAGCTTCGTTTTGGAAAAGGTGCTGAAATTGAAGGGATCGGGGAGGTAACTGTAGATCGGGGCCGCCTGATTATGCGACGAACAAGAAACATTGAGATTACCCAGGCGGGTGAAGAAATTTATTGGAATGAGCAGAAAGTACTTCTGTCGCGGGAAACAGCGACAGAGTTTCGGATACAGCCGGAAACCTGTGTAGGCTGTCAGTTTGGGGCTTTAGTGGATGTTGAATACCTACGGGACCATCACTCACATTCACGAAGAAAATTATTTTGCCTGAAAGGTATGGCTGATTTCCGGGACTGCTACATGCATATTGAATATTGTGGCCTGGACAACGAAGCCGACGCAAAACCCGAAATTGATTGTTTAAAGAAAAAAAGTATTATTATGAGCTGAGCGGGCTTTTTTAGAAGATTTATTAATTGATATTCGTTTCGAAGCCTGTTCCTCCCTGTGTTTTACGCACCAATCGTTCCCAATCAGGCTGGTAAAGTTCCCTGCTGAAAGTGGAATGAATAAGGTCAAAGTCGCCAAAACCGGTCAAATCTGCAAATATAAACTGCACGCCTCCCTCCAACTCATGATAATGCCAAATTTCATGCGGTTTCATTTCCATAGCCATGTAATTTCGTTCAACTTCGTCGGGAATTCCGTAAGTAAGCAATATTCGTCCCCGATCTGTTTTCCAGCCCTCCTTATTCATTGATCCGTAATTCAGATTTGCATATTCTATCATTTGTAAATAGCGTGTCTTAAATTCATTAATTTCAGTTTCTGGTGTCTGATCAAATTTATACCAAAATTTTGCCAGGAATACCCGTTTTGATTCGATATCTAAATTATTGAATATTGATTTCTGTTCCTGAGTGGTCAGGTATCGGAGCTGTTCAAACTCTTGGTTCAGTTGTTCCTCCGAATATTGGAGATATTCTGCGAGATTAAAATTTACTTTAGAACCAATTTCTGCGGAATCTGAAGACAGGATAATTTTCCGAGACGGCTTAATAAAATTAAATCTTTTTGAAGCACTTACTGTTTTTTGAGATTGTTGATCCTCGATTTCCAAATTAACAAAATATGTATTAGCGGGAAGGGTTACTACATTGTGTCCACCGACGATAACCGCTGAGGTACCGGGTTTCCGGATAGTCTTTTTTGGATATTCTTTTATTAATTCTCCATCCAAATCCGTTATTGTACAACGATAAGAGTAATGACCCTCTTTATCTCTTAAAAAATCGAGATTATATATCTCTGCATAATAGTAAAGAACAGGTTGGGAAATACTATAGATGGATTCCGGATTGGGGATAGTCAGAAAGGAATTTTTCTGAAAATCGCTCTTTGAGGTATCGGGTGTGATTTTGCTACACAATTGAATATGACTCATCTCAAGTTCTTGCTCCGCAAATCCTGGTGCATCGAATTCGAAGTAATATTCTCCCTTTCTTGTAGAACTGAGATCTTGAATGGTTATTCTAGCGATGTACAGTCCCGGATTCAATGAAAAATGGAAGATATTAAGAAATTTACGTCGTGCAGATACATTGGCCAAGGAGTCGATCTCACTGATACGTCGATCAAATTTGCGGAAGAGAACACTATCATTTTGACTAATTTCTGCAGTTGCCAGGTATTCCGCCTGATAAATTTTTCCACTTTGAGAATACTGTAGATGACCTTCTTGAAAGGAGATGTAAATCTCCAGGTAGATTTGCTCTTCTGCTCCCCTGAAAAAAGCAAAATCGACAGATAAGGGAATGAAGGTGGTTTGTCCTGCCTGCGAAAAGGTTACTGATAACCAGAGTATGATGAATAATAAAACTTTGTTCATTTTATATATCCCGCGGAATTAAGCAAGGAACGATATACTAAGGATTATTCAGAAATCAACATAGCAAAAATTTTAAACAAATACATGAGGATAATAAATAAAACAGGGGACACGGTACGTGTCCCCTGCGGAGTTGGGAGGGAGGTTTTTGACCTTTTCAGGTCGAAATTAAAATAATATATCTTCATGGATTTGTCAAGCCCTTTTTCTATTTATTTTTCAGAATAAAGTCTTTTTATCGCCATAAGACAGTGTAGATCAGTCCGCCGAGAAATGCATACGAAACCCCTAAGGTAATATCTGACCAGCGATCATATTTCTGGGTGTTATTCCAATATTTTTGCATCAGAGCGGGGTTTGCAGTATTGGTGTATTTATCAAAATTACTATCAGCCAAATTTTTAAAATAGAATGCTAACCAATGAGTAACCACAGTACCGGATAAAAAGAGAAATTTGCTTTTCATGTTTGAGTGAAATAACCCATAGGTAAAGGAGATGTTTTCTGCCTCAAGTGCTGAGATGTCCAGTGGTTCTAAAGTATAAAGTTGGGAATTCGGATTTTCCAGAAAAAAACGAAAACTATTGTAGTTCGTTTTTTCGATCAAAAATTCTTTTCCACGATATCTATCGAATTCGACTGAAATTGGAGTAAGTCCCATAAATTGGTCGTTAACCATGAGTTTTGCGTGGAAGGGTATGGAATTTATTTTCACCATTTTGGGAAATTTAATTTGAATGGTCGTGTCTTGTCCGGGAGTAACGAAAATTTCCTGAACGATATTGTGATTATTCCAAATGCCTGTTTCATTTGAAATTGCTTCGATACTGATATAGCCGGATTCTACCTCATAGTCTATAATAGGTGTGATCCCGACTATAACAGAATTTACACGTATCTGTACCTGATCCGGGATTGAGTGTATGGTAATTTTTGCACTATTTTTCTGAGCATTGCCCATGAGGACAGTTGTTAACATAAGTAATAAAATTGATGTTTTCATGGAGTTATCCCGACTTGTTGACTGGATTCCCCAAACAGTAAAATCCGTCGTTTGCTAAATGAATATATATTCGATTCCGGTAAAGTAAAGGAGATGATTTTATGGGGCGTTTAAATTCGATTTTATCCATCTCCTCTCCGGTATACCGGGATAGAACATAAAAGTACCTGTCCCATGATCCGAAATAGATATTATTCTCCCCGACAAGCGGTGCGGAATTAATGATTCCCTTTGTTTCATATTCCCATAATATATCACCCGAACCGGCATCGATAGCAATCATTTTATGGGCATTATTACCGACATAGAGGATGCCTTCTTTGTAGGCCGCATTTCCATAGATTGATCCCCCTGTTTCAACCTGCCAGACTACATTTCCGGAATCACTCTTCAAAGCGTAAAAGATACCTGCTGTTGTTCCGACATAAATCAAATTATTGGCAACCAAAGGACCCCCATAGATATTGGATTGTAATTCAGTTACCCAATGATGATAACCGGATACGGCATCCACGGCATAAATATTTCCTTTTACATCACAAAAAAATATAACCCCATCTGCCTCCGCTGGCACTCCATATAGTGATGATTTAGCATTGAAATGCCAAATAGTGTGGCCACTTATTTTATTCAGGCAGAATAATTGTCCGCCCTTCGTTCCTGAATAGACGCGATCTTTCCAAACAATTGGTGAGGTATACTGATGAGGTAAGCGAGCTTTCCATATTTTTTTCTTTTTTACCAGGTTGAAAGCCACCAGAGTTTCATCACCCAGGTTAGCACCATAGTATAGAATATTTTTATCAATGGTGGGTGCTCTTGCGATCCCGGGTGCGATTCGTCCTTCCCCGATCATTTCCTGTTTGTTGATGTCAAGATAGATCAGATTTCCATTTTGCAGGGTAGAAATAATATAGTCGGCGTAACCAAGCGGCTGGTCGGTTACATTTGATTTATATCCTTTTTTCCACAGTACGGCGATAGGGGGATCGATATCCATATCGGAAGCATTGTGTCGTAAGTTGGAACCGAATGGGGTGGTCCAAAATTGAGAACTTTGAAGCAAATCTCCTTCAGGGACTTTTATACGGCCTAATCCACTGCAATACACCACAGTAAGAATTAATGCGCAAAATAACACAAACAATATTCTTTTGACCTGTATTTTATGATAGGAGATACGTTTCATCAAAAGTCCCACCCAAAGAAAAACTGTGTAAACCAATTACGTGAAATACTATGAAAATCTGTGGTTTTACCAATATCAAGTCGCAGTACAAGTACACCGGCAAAATTCATGCGGAATCCGTATCCCATACTGCCCAGCATACCTCGCAGCTGGTCGTTCCAGGCATTACCCACATCAAAAAATAGTGCGCCATTAATGGATTGGAATCCCAGGCCCATGAAGGGAAATTTTATCCCGAAATACTCAATAAATGGAAATCGTATCTCATTAGAGATTAAAGCTATTTTTTCACCTCTGATTGACCATCTTCTATATCCCCTAAGATCCCAGCTTCCTCCCAGGTAAAACCATCTTGCTTCTTTACCCTCATTATATAGTAATAGGAACCGTATGGCATGAGTGAGACGAGGTGCTAATCTGAAGTATTGCCTGAAATCCACCAGGAAGGTATAGTAATTTACATTGGACCATCTTAGATCATAGGTATTTGCGATCGTGATATTATAGCGATGACCTTCAACCGGACCTGTATACCACCAGATAGAATTATCAGAGACAAATGATAGTGAATTTGCTGTTAGAATAGAATGTCTGCGCCTGAAAAAGACATCCTTATCAGAGTAACTCAGGTTAGTATTAAATTCGATTCTATTGAACTGTGAAAAGGGATAACTAATCGTGAAGAAACCTCCCACCCGATCTTCATAAAAGTAGCCATCTCTATAATTGAAATATCTTCCTGAAAATCGAAAAATTCCGTAAGCATAATTGGTTCGTTTTTTTAAAGATACCTTGGTTATCGCACCATTAAAACTTTTAAAAAAATCACCCCTGCTCTGGGCATTATTATAAAGGGTTAAATAATATAGATCATTTCCCAGGATATCGGTGAAAGCAAAGATGGCCCCACCGATTGTTCCCCAGAATGGATCCTGGCTAACCTGGGCCTGAGCAATATCGAGATTATACTTTTTTCGGTAACGAAATTTTGATTGAACTTTACTTCCTGAAAGTCGGCTGAATTTCCATTTTCTGTGGCCATTCAAATTGGGATTTTCGACTAATATTTTACTGGAGTCAATTTTTTGTGCAAACTGATCCATCATTCGGATTTCAAAACGATTTTGTTCATAGACAGCAAATAATAATCGATCATTATCAATCCACTCCGGATCGAAGGCCGCATTAACAAATTTTGAAACCTTTTTTAATTTAACTTTTTGATACGTATCAGAACTTAGTTCAAGAACATCCGAAAGATCAGCGATCCATATATTTAAGGACGAATCTCGGTCAGATGTAAAAGCAATATATCGACTATCAGGGGACCAAACCGGGGTATTGTCCTGATGAGGTCCAACAGTTAAGTAATAAATTAAGTCGGTTTCAAGATCATATATAAAGAGATTATAACACCACTCTTTACCATATTGAGTCCGGTCTGAAGAAAATACTATTTTTTTTCCGTCAGGTGAAAATGCTGGTGATCGATCTTCATAAAAATCATCTGTTAAACGAAGGAGCTGGTCACTGTTCAAATCAAGTATATACAAATCTTGCTTACCGCTAAAGTCTACCGCACTAAACACAACCCTGTTTCCGTCCCAGGAGTAGGAGGGCGATGATAAACTCACAATTTGAGGCCATTTATATTTCTTATATACCCGTTCTTCAGGGATGTTATAAATATATAAAGCGTCATTCTCTCCACTTTTTGAGGAAAATGCGAGATTTCCATCCTCATCTACATCTATTTTGCTTGAAAACAGATGGAATGATTCGTAGTCGGAGGTTCTTTCGCCTTTGACCAATATGCGAGACTTTTGGTCCTGTTTGTGTCGAAATGGTCTCAGGTTTTTCATGAATATGTTTGAATATCCACCGCGATTTCCTATGAAGACCACATGTTCTTGTCCTTTAGTATCTTTATAATAAGCAGGTTTAAAATTATAACCACGATTCACCAGAGTGTAACTTACCATTTTTGAAAAATCATTTTCTTTCAACAATGGATAATATTGTTTTTTCAGTGCATATGTCCATTCCGCATCAAACTCTTCATAGGTTCTGCCCATGACATCTTTAAAGACATCCGAGAATCTTCCATACTTCCAAATTTCCTCCATAAATTGAAGTATTTTTTCCTCACCATAGGTTTCAGCAATATATTTCAGAATGGCCTGTCCCTCTTTATACATCATGTAAGTTCCCGTAATTCGATACATTTGGGAGAGGGGAACCACATAATTATTCAGGACAGCATCTCTCATGACCATTTCCGCCTGGGCGTCCCATTTACTCGACCAATATTCGGCCAGTCCTTCTACGAACCATAAAGGCGGGTAAGTTCCTTCAAACCGCGAATGTTCCTTGTTTACGAAGTATACTTTGCTGTGCATGAAGACATGAACAAGCTCATGGAAGATAACTTTTCGGAATTGATTGATATTTCCGTCACTAGGAATTACGACCCGGCCTTTGAGAAATTCAAAAAATCCACCTACGCCTTCAGGTACAAAAGATGGCGTTACGTTAGTCTGTTGAAAGTGTAAGTGGGAGCTGTAGAAAATCAGTGGAATTCTGCGATTCATTGTGAAGTTAAATTTGTTTTCAAGATAATGAAAACTTTGTTCGGCAAAATTTGCCCCCTGCTCGGCAAGCTCTTCCATTTCCGGATAATAGTAGATATCGAAGTGATCGGTTCGTAAGATATGCCAGTCAAAATTAGTGTATTGTATTTTGTTACGACCAAAGTAAAACCATTGTGCTTGGCTCAGGGGAGGAATTGCTAAGCAGATTAATAGAGATAACCGAAGCCAGTAAAAAGTAAGCTTCATTTTATTCAAAATGGTTTATATGAATATTAAAAAATTATATATATAACCTTTCCAGCCACAAAAAGTTCTAAATCAGCGATTATTGTCTGATACAATTTATTGTATTACTTTAAATTTTAAAAAGAAATTTTAGTAAATTTGATCTATATCTAAGCTAAAATAATCCTCTCATATTAACTATTATAACAATAATTCTCATTCGCTTGGATTGCAAGCCGTTAATCGTATATTGGTCATTATTATCGAAAGAAAAGTATGAAAAATTACATTAATGCATAAATTGAGTCAAGATACTCTCCACTGGTTTTTTCTCATTCTGCTGGTATCTGTAATTTTATTATTCTTTGTTAGTGGACCAGATTATTATTCTTCCCGCTCATACAAAAGTCTCTGGGATCAGGGTCATATCATATTCTATACTATATTCATATTTTATTTGTTGCGATTTTTCCCATGGTTTGGAACTTTGAATTTTCCAAAGCAGTTAGGATGGGGTTTGTTGATAACTTTATCTACCGGAATTATCATAGAATTAGTACAAATTAATTTCGCACGTATTCCTGAAGCCGGGGATATCTGGCGTGATTGCCTTGGATGCACATTCGCCTTGATTTGCTTTTCCAGGTCTTCCAAACAAATTTCCACGAAATATCTAAATATTTTGAAAATTCTCATCGTCTTTTTGATACTCCTTGAATTCAGCTATCCCGTGAAAGCTATAATTGATGAAAATATTGCACGAAAACAATTCCCCATGCTATCGGGATTCGAAACACCATTCGAAACTGACCGCTGGGAGCCGAGTGAAAGAATAAAGAGAAGTCGTACCAGTGTCAGTGAAGGAAAATATTCTGCTGAAATCCATCTAACAACTGAAAAATATTCCGGAATTTCACTGGAATATTTTCCGCGGAACTGGCAAAATTATAATAATTTATATTTTTCTGTATATAATTCAACGAATCATATTTTAAAGTTAACATGCCGGATTCATGATTGGGAGCATATTCAAGGAGGACAGAGATTTTCTGATCGTTTCAATAAGAGGCTGATTCTCCAACCCGGCTGGAATAATATAAAGATTGCTATCCGGGAAATTCAAAGAGGCCCTAAAGATCGACTCCTGAACTTAGAAAAAATATATAATTTTGGCTTTTTTGCATCAAATTTGAAAGAGTCACTGGTCATTTACCTTGATGAAGTTAAGTTAGAATAGTATAGAAAAAATGATCGGCACTGTCTGAAAATTTATTATTCATAATCATTGGAACAATTTTCTGTTTTAAAACCATTCATTATGCCTTAAATTAAATTTCAATTGTGTAATGTCATAGAGTGTTGTCATAATTATGTTATCGCGAAATATATCGTTTAAATTTTTAGCCCGCTCAGTAAAAATTATTTTTGGTGGTTGGAAAAATTACTTATTGATTATTCTGTGTCTGAATCTGATATGGTTATCTAAATCATATACCCAAGATTCATCTAATCCTCTTTTTGTTGATCCCGGGATGCAGGACTTTTCTCAAAATCCCAAATTGTTAAAAAGGATTCTTGCGAGTCCTCATGGTTATTTTAGATTTATCAATAAGCAATTCAGCAGGAATATTTGTCAGGAATTTGAAGAGATGTATGCCGGGTCTCCCTCACTCAACCTGCATGGTGATGCACATCTTGAGCAATATGCTGTAACAGATTTGGGTAGAGGTTTAACCGATTTTGATGATTCATCAGCCGGTCCTGCGATTCTGGATATTATGCGATTCGGTGTCTCTCTTAACCTCACCTGCAGCATGAATCATTGGAATGATAGTTTTAGTAGTTTGTTTAATTTGTTTTTGGAGGGATATCGGGGTGCATTAGAGAATCCTTTATTGGAGGCTCCGGAGCCTGCCCTTGTATCGAAATTAAGATCTGATTTTACATATAATAAAGAGGAATATTATAAATGGGTCAATTCCATCATGGATGAAATGCCCACGAAAGAGTTGGATTCGTTAATGGTTTCGATGAAAACCTATGTGGATGCCATGATGAATGAAAATCCTCAACTGTCACAATATTATTTTGAAGTGGTCAATCTGGGCTATTTGAAAATGGGAATTGGAAGTGCATTAGACCAGAAATATTTAGCACGTTGTCAGGGTGAATCAAATGATCCCCTTGATGATGTAGTACTTGAGATTAAAGAAGTAAGGGATATCAGCCAAATTCCCTGTCTCACGCGTGCCCAGATTTTTGATCCCTTTCGAATTCTAATTGGTCAAGCACGTATTGCTTACCAGCCATTCTATCATTTGGGTTATTTTTCCTTTAGAGAGAAAAATTTTTGGGTTCATTCATGGGTGCAGAATTATAAGGAACTCGATATCCAAGAAAGTTGCCGGGATAAAAAAGATCTGGAAGAAATTGTGTATGATGTGGGTGTACAGCTTGGACGGGGACACCCCAAACAAATTGCAGCTCCATTAGATTTCCAACTTCGACAAGCTCAACTTCGCTGGTTGGAGAAGTATAGTGATGAACTGATGCTGGCCTGTGAGAGCAAGGCGGACGAGGTGAAATATTCATGGAATAAATTTTCTGAGAAGGTTTTAACTGATGAGAGGGGTACCAAAAGTACCACAGATCAAACCGGATCTGGTAGTGAAAATCATACGAATAAATTAGAAGAGTAAATTTCCGGGAATCCTGTATTTAATTAAAATTTGAATCTGACATAAAAGGCAAGGTACATATAATATGGAATTTCATTTTTCAGAGAGTCAGGACGGAAATGTTGTGGTAGTAGAAATTCCAAAGTATTTGAGTGCGGACATCTCCGAGGATTTTAAGGATTTTTTGTATGACTTAGTCGATCAGGGAAAATTCCGAATTATCATTGATTTATCTCATGCGGAATATGTTGATTCCAGCGGTTTGGGAGCAATTGTCTCTCGACTAGCTTACTGTCGCTCACTCCAGGGTGATATTCGGTTGGCTTCTCCCTCAGAATTCATGACCTCCCTTCTCAAAATTACCCATCTTGATCAGGTTCTCAAAGTTTTTCCAGATGTCGAGAATGCAGTTAATAGTTTTAGTAGGTAACTTTTTGTATTGAAGCAAGTTATTTAAACTTCATATTTACTGACCTTTAAATAGTGTAATTCTTCTAATGAGAAAGAAAAAATCAGCCATAAGACCCTCCAAGTTTCATCACCTTGAACCGGATTACCAGAGAGCACCATACCAACTTCCGAAAATGGTGAAGAAAAAAATGCTTAAATTTCTCAGGGAGTTGTATGGTCACAATGCGGCCAAATCTGGCTTTGGTGAACTTGAAAGAGTCATTCAGGTCTATTATGCTCATAAGTCACAGGAAATGTTGGATTGGGAAAAATCATTCAATCCCACTGAACGGTTCTCTGAAGAAGATGTGATTCTGATTACTTATGGTGATCTCATCAGCGACGACACTCAACCCCCGTTACATATTTTGGCAGAGTTGTGCAAAAAATACCTGAAAGGGGTTTTCAATACTTTGCACATTTTGCCTTTCTTCCCTTCGTCTTCTGATAGAGGATTTTCGGTGACAGATTTTACCGAGGTTGATCCGCATCTTGGAAGGTGGGAGGATTTAACAGTATTAAAAGATGATTTCCGATTAATGTTTGACGGGGTGTTCAATCATATTTCTGCCAAGAGCAAATGGTTTCAGGAATTTTTGAATCAGAATCCCAGGTTTGTGGATTTTTTTACGGTGTTCTCTACATCCGAAAAAATACCGTCAGATTATCTGAAATTGTTGGTCCGTCCACGTACCTCAGATGTGCTCACGCCCTTTGATACCTTAATGGGAAAGAAATTTGTCTGGACAACCTTTAGTCCGGATCAGATTGATTTGAATTTCAGTAATCCTGAAGTTTTAATTAAAATGATTGATATTCTCTTATTTTATGTTCGGAAAGGGGCAGATCATATACGACTTGATGCAGTCACCTATCTTTGGGATGAACTGGGAACGAGTGGTGCACATTTAAAGCAAACGCATATTATTATAAAGCTGTTTCGGTTAATTCTGGATGCTGTTGCTCCTCATGTGGCACTAATCACTGAAACTAATGTTCCCCATGAAGATAACATAAAATATTTCGGAAACGGTCATGATGAAGCCCAGATGGTTTATAATTTTGCGTTACCTCCCCTGGTTCTGCACACCTTTCAAACCGGGAAGGCTAGTAAATTATTGCGCTGGGCGGCAGATTTACCGAATATTTCTGATAGCGCTACCTACTTTAATTTCCTGGATAGTCATGACGGCGTTGGCGTGATGGCGGTTAAAAACATTTTATCCGGTGAAGAAATTGAGATGATGGCGCTTAAAGTAATTGAAAATGGTGGCTTTATTTCTTATAAAACCGATACCGATGGTTCCATAAGTCCTTATGAGTTGAATATTACCTGGTACAGTGCCCTTAATAAGGAAGATAAGCGAGAGGATACCGATCTTCAGGTGAAGCGTTATTTGGCCTCCCGGGCTATTGCCCTGGTGATAAAGGGGGTTCCAGGTATATATCTCCATGGCTTGCTGGGTTCAAAGAATGATGCTGAGGCAGTAATTGAGGAAGAACAAACACGCAGTATCAATCGAAAAAACCTTAATAAAACAGAATTGATACGTGCCTTATTAGATCCTGATACCACAACCTATAAAGTGAGTTATCAGCTTGCAACTCTCATCATGAAAAGAACACATCAAAAAGCCTTCGCCCCCAATTCTGAGCAGAAGGTGATTGATGTATCAGAGGCTTTTTTTACGGTTCTGCGGTTCCCCACTGATAAGACTGAATGTATTCTGTCAATTATAAATGTTACAGCCAATGAACAATTATTTTCTCTGGATCTGAAGCGGTTGGAAATAGTATATGGAAAGTGGATGGATATAATTTCAGGTAAGAGCTTCACCTGTTCGGATGATAAATTAAACTTTACCGTTGAATCATACGGCTTACTCTGGCTAAAACCTGTAAAATAAAGATCTCATTTT
>CBDUVK010000028.1:0-15994 GCA_965370645.1 uncultured bacterium | reverse complement strand
GGAAATACAAAATGATTCTTTTCAGCTTTTTTTATCCGGATTTTTCAAATAGATTTCCCCTGTTAAAGAGATGAAGGAATAAGCCATGAATCTATTGCGATCATTATCACTCATTATGATTTTCACACTATGTTTTCAAATTATGTTCGCCGGCAGCCGAAAACCGAAAGATTATACCCCGGATCAATTAGAAAAGGCAGCGGACACTCTCATTATTCACAAGGTTGAATTAACAATAGAAACATATCTTTGGAGAGATTTTATGCCGCAGTCTCCTCCGGACGGTAAACCTCTGCGTGCTGCGATTACCGTAGTTCCTGTAAACCAAGAATTCCTGCCAGCAGACATTGATGCTGATAAGCTATGGATTATCAATGGTCAGGAAGTATGGTCTACCACCTTACAATCCGTAAGGGAAAATATGCCCACGGAGAACCTTACCAAACTTGAAAAGATGGCACGCGAGGGACCCAAATGGGGGCCGGGCATATCGGTCACCGTTGTAATTCAGATTATAGATCAAAAGGGCAACTCCCATCTTCTTAAAGCAGGCGATCAGGTTATTCACCGCACCGATTAAATCTTGCTCCTGTACTTCACCTGCAATGAAATATGAGGTTAAAACAGAATGAATGATAAAGATTTTTATACGATAATTTCAGGAGAGTTGAATTTAAAAGCTTTTCAGGTGGCAAATACAGTTGAACTGCTTGATTCCGGGAATACCGTTCCATTTATTGCCCGATACCGCAAGGAAGCCACTGGCAATCTGGATGAAGATCAAATTCGCTCCGTTGAAGATCGGATCCGTTATCTCAGAATGTTACAGGAACGCAAAGAGACCATCCTGAAGTCAATCAATGAGCAGGGAAAGCTGACCCCTGAGTTGGAGAATAAAATTAAGAAATCTCTAAAACTTCAGGAGGTAGAGGATTTATATCTACCCTACCGGCCAAAAAAAAGAACCCGGGCAACTGTCGCCAGGGAAAAGGGGCTGGAGCCACTGGCACAATTGATATTTTCCCAGGAAATCCGGACAGGAACCATTTCTGATTATGTCACCCCCTATATCAATGAGGAGAAGGGTGTTAAGAATGCGGAGGAAGCACTTGCAGGTGCTTTAGATATTATCGCAGAAAATATTTCTGATCATGCTGATGCCCGTAAAACTGTCCGAGAATTTACCCGCAACCGAGGATTTTTATATAGCGGAACCAAAGATTCCGAAAAAAAATCTGAATATGAGCTTTATTATGATTTTAAGGAGCCGCTAAAGAGAATAGTTCCCCATCGAATTCTTGCTATCAACCGTGGAGAGAAGGAAGGATTCCTGAAGGTCCATGTGGATATTGAAGAAAATCAAATCTTCTCTAAATTACAGAGACTATTCATCCACCAGGAGTCGATTTTTCGTTCTCTAATTGAGCAGAGTATTGAAGATGCCTACAAACGACTGATTGCTCCAAGTATCGAACGGGAGTTGAGAAATGAGTTGACAGAATCTGCAGATGAGCACGCTACAAAGGTCTTCGCTACCAATCTTCGCCAATTGTTGCTACAGCCCCCGGTGAAAGGTAAAATCATCATGGGTATCGATCCCGGATTCCGGACCGGCAGCAAGGTTGCGATTATTGACGAAACAGGAAAGTACCTGGAAGGAGAAACCATCTATCCTCATGCACCTCAAAACCAGGTATTTGAATCTAAAACAACCTTAAGGCGCTTAATCGACAAACATAATGTCGATCTTATCGCTATTGGGAACGGAACCGCTTCCCGGGAGACAGAAGTTCTCATCACAGAATTAATTTCCGAACTGAAGGATGCCGGTCAAAAGGAAATATATTACATCATCATTAGTGAGGCTGGTGCTTCTGTCTACTCTGCTTCAAAAATAGCTCGGAAAGAATTTCCCGATCTGGATGCCAGTATGCGGGGAAATATTTCGATTGCCCGCAGATTGATGGATCCCCTGGCAGAATTGGTTAAAATTGATCCGAAAAGTATCGGCGTTGGGCTGTATCAACATGATATCAATCAGAAAAAACTTACCGAATCTTTGCATACGGTTGTGGAGAGTGCTGTGAATCTTGTCGGGGTGGACCTTAACACTGCCTCTGCAAGTTTACTGCAGTATGTTTCGGGCCTCAGCTCTCGAATGGCAGAAAATATCATTAAATATAGAGAAGAGAAAGGAAAATTTCGTAATCGGTCGGAACTGACACAGGTATCCAGTATGGGAAAAGTCAGTTTCCAGCAAGCTGCAGGTTTTCTCAGGATTCCCGATGGCGATAATCCTCTCGATAACACCTCAATTCATCCGGAATCATACCAGGCAACCCTAAAACTTCTTAAAAAATTTAAGATTTTCGATAATCCTGTCGACTGGCAAACTACTGGCAAAAAAATATCAGAAGAAGGGATTAAACTGGGTAGTCTTGCAGAACAACT
This sequence comes from uncultured bacterium, assembly GCA_965370645.1. Taxonomy (GTDB): domain Bacteria; phylum Calditrichota; class Calditrichia; order RBG-13-44-9; family RBG-13-44-9; genus RQOF01. Next base: position 13,543 of record CBDUVK010000028.1, on the reverse strand, counting down.
TGATCTTGGAGAACCCACCTTACAGGACATTATTCATAACCTGGAAAAACCGGGAAGGGATCCACGCGAGGAGATGTCTAAACCTCTCCTGAGAAGCGACATTCTCAAGATTGAGGATCTGAAGGAAGGCATGGTCCTTCAGGGAACTGTCAGGAATGTAGTCGATTTTGGTGCCTTTGTGGATATTGGACTGAAACGGGATGGGCTCGTCCATGTCAGTGAAATGGGAGAAGGATTTATAAAAAATCCTCATAAAATAGTGTCGGTAGGGGACATCATTTCCATAAAAGTGATCGGGATTGACCTGGAACGAGAGAGAATAAAACTTTCCCTGAAAAAATAAATATCACAGGACATCTTAAAATTATACATAACCCACCTGATTGACCCCAACGGGAACTTATTTGTGGTATAAAGACATATAATGATAGTCGGGACGTCAGCTTGCAGTGTGTGCTTTGTATCTCATTTCTGGTAATTTAAATAAGATTGATATATCAGGCCCTTTATATTAATTTGTGCGCAAGCTTAAATTTTGAATTGGCGATTCACATAAGGGGTGTAATAAGGGATAGGCCCCTATTTAAGAATAATTAATAAACAACGGTAATGAAGCGAAGAAAGTTTTTACTGAATTTTCCGGTCATTGGTATTATTCTGCTTGATATAAAAAAGGCTCTGGCTAACCTTTTCTTGGGCATACTACCCTGGCAGGCAGGTGGCACCGGTGAGGTTTTAACCATCCAATTGGAAGGTAAATCCCCACAAAATATTCCCCTCCTGAAGAAAAACGGACTCATTTATATATCCACTCTGAATTTTGCAAAAACATTACAGTGCCATACCTATTTCAATGATGCAAAAAAGAAAATCGTTTTATACTTACCACAAAATAAAGTTGTTGTTACTGCCAATAATGCCTTTGTGATCATTGATGATCAGACCTTCCAAATGCCGGCTCCGGCAATATGGCAAGATCCCGATATTTTAGTACCTGTAAAATACTTTTTACCAATGCTGAATCGTCAAACCACCCTTCATCTGGAGTACAATGAGAAAAATCAGATCACTGAAATTCGCACTAAAGATATAAATATCAGTGCCGTAGAAATTTCTTCCAGAAAAAATGGTACTGTCATAAGATTCAAAACTTTCAAGGATTTCAAAGAGGGTGAAGTTACTGCCGATATGCGTTACGGGTGGCTTCATATCGATTTTTACAACGGAAAGATTGACCGGGAAGATATCGAGAAATCCAGAGTAAGCGGCCTGGTGCGAAAAATCAATACATTTCAATTTCAGGAACTGGCCAGTATCGCATTCCTCCTGCGCAGTGAACCGCTCTCGCAGGAAATTATTCTGAAACCTGAAAACAATGAAGTTCTTGTAGTCCTTCGGACTAATGAAGATCTGGATGAAGGAACATCAGATATAGCAGAAGAAAAATTTGACACTGTTGAACCGTCTGATGAGGTGAAGAAGCAGTTGGAAGAAGAACGCCGTAAATGGCTGATCGATGTGCTCATTATCGATCCGGGTCACGGAGGAAAAGATCCCGGAACAGTTGGGAAAAAGAAGACTTATGAAAAAGATATCGTTCTGGCGATCGCTCTCAAATTAGGAAAGATAGTTGAAAAAGAGATGCCTGACCTCAAAATTGTTTACACGCGAAAAACCGACAAATTTGTCCCGCTTCAGAAACGTACTAAGATTGCCAACGAAAAAAATGGGAAAGTATTCATCAGCATCCATGCCAATTCTGTGAAAAACAAGCGCGCCAGCGGATTTGAAACCTATATTCTGGGGCCGGAAAAAGGTGATAAGGCACGAGAAGTGGTTTTAAAAGAAAACTCAGTCATCGATTTTGAAGATCCTGATTCCCGCAATGAATATAAAGGGATCAATCATATTCTGGCAACCATGGCCCAAAATGCCTTTTCCAGGCAAAGTGAATATCTCGCCTCCCTGGTTCAAACAGAATTATCAAAACAGCTTCACAGTCTGAATATCAAGAATCGCGGTGTTAAGCAGGGACCATTCTGGGTCATGGTAGGAGCTACTATGCCTAATATTCTGATTGAAACAGGTTTTTTGTCCAATTCATATGACTTGAAAATATTAAAAACTGCATCGTACCAATATAAAATTGCACAGGGCATCTTCGAGGGATTGAAAAGATACAAGCAAGACTACGAAAGTACCATTTAATAATATCGAAAATTAAGTTTCGAACAAATTGAATCGATTATTGAACTGATCAAGATGGAACTATTGTTAAGATGAAATATGATAATCGTGCCATCGGCGTTTTTGATTCCGGAGTGGGTGGTTTAACGGTGGTTAAACAGATCATCAAAAGACTACCTAGCGAAAATATTATCTATTTCGGGGACACCGCTCGGATTCCCTATGGAACAAAATCGGAAGAGATTGTGCGCCGTTTTGCACTGGAAGATTCGTTCTTTCTACTGGATAAAGATGTAAAAATGATTGTGGTGGCCTGCAACACCGCTTCGGCAATTGCAATTCCAATGCTACACGAGATACTCGAAGTACCGGTAATTGGGGTTATTCAACCCGGTGCTCTGGCTGCAGTGACAATATCCAAAAAGAAGAGAATCGGCGTAATAGGAACCGCTGCTACAATCAGAAGCAATAGCTATCAAAAAGAGATCAATAAAATTTCCCCGGACAGCCAGGTTATTCAGCAGGCCTGTCCGCTATTCGTTCCCATGGTTGAAGAAGGGTGGACAGAAGATGATATCACCTCCCTGATAGTAAAAAGATATCTTCATATCCTGAAAGAGAACGAAGTAGATAGTGTTATTTTGGGTTGTACACATTACCCCTTGTTGAAGACAGCCATAGAGAAAACCATGGGTCCTTCGGTATCACTGGTTGATAGTGGAATTGAAACGGCAGTTGCGGTCGAGAAAAATCTAAACGAAAACAACATGTTTGCCGACAGTACCGGGCTTTCTAAATACCATTTTTATCTGAGTGATATGCCCTATAAATTTCAAGAAATAGCGGAAAGATTTCTGGAACGAACCATTCCCCATGTAGAAACCATAAATTTCGATAATTTTCTTATTGAAAAAGGGGGAAAGTTCTGGAAAAAGTACCAGGATTTGTTGAAACGAGTATATTAAATTCAACATGTTTTAAAAAAGTTCTTCAGGAACAAAATTCATACTCGTGAACTTTAAGTTTAGATTCATTCAATGAGATAAATTATGAGACTGCATCTAAGTATTTCCATGGTGATTGTATTCTTTTTCATCGGGACACTACAATCCCAGTCTGCAGGAACCACCAGTTTCGAGTTCTTAAAAAGTCAATATAGTCCCAGAGGTGCTGCCATGGGGGGTAATCTGATGGCAGTTTCCGGAGATATTCAGGCTCTTCTTTATAACCCTGCCACACTGGCCAGCAACACAAACCGGTTATGGGATATAAACTACATAGATCACCTCATCGATTTCAAGGCGGGCCAGCTGAGTTATGCTCAACCAATGAAAACTATCGGCAACTTTTATACAACCCTTTTCTATTTTAATTACGGTGAGTTCAATGAAACCGATGAATTTGGGGATCAAACCGGAAGAACATTCAATGCGGCTGAATTTGCCTTGAGCGCTGGTATGAGTAACCATTTGGGAGAAGGATTTGATTACGGACTTGGCATCAAGTACCTGTACTCTTCCCTGGAAAGCTATAATGCATCAGCGATTGCACTTGATGCCGGCTTAATGTATGCCGTGCCCCTGGTTGAGGATCTCACTCTGGGATTATCGTTGTTGAATTTTGGGATGACGCTTGATAATTATACTTCACATAAGGAAAGATTACCGCTGGTGCTGCAATTTGGATTTTCTAAACGTCTTGCCCATCTTCCTTTACTTCTCACTGGCAGCTTTCAGGATATGGCAGTCAGTGGAGATAAGGTGACAGATTATTTGAAACGATTTGCCATAGGCGGGGAATTCGACATCAGCGAAATCATTAAATTTCGTTTAGGATATCAAAATCAGATCAATCAGGATGTTAAACCAATTGGGCGAACGGTGTTAAGCGGTTTTTCACTTGGCCTGGGCATCAATTGGCGTCAATTCCGATTCGGATATTCTTACTCAAATTTCGGGGATCTGGGTAGTCAAAACCGGCTGGGAATTAGCGGATCATTTTAATACCATATTTTTGAAGTAATTCACTTCATCTCGAATTTCTCTCAACATCAATCTACTGATGACCCGTGGATCCGAATCCTCCCCGGGATTTACCCGCAAAATCCGGGCTTTGTTGTTCTTCCCATTCGACATCCGTCAAAGCACTCCGTTCGAATATAATTTGGGCAATACGGGTTCCTTTTTTAATCAGGAAGGGTTTCCTCAATTGGGGATCTGCCGGGTTATAATGTCTGATGAGACCAATTTTGACCTCATCATCCGGACCGCAATAGTCTTCGTCCACAATACCGACATCATTTGCCAGACTGATACCATTCTTGATAGCCAAACCGCTTCTGATATGGATTTTAAAATAATAATCCGGTGGTGATTCAATGATTAATCCGGTTGGAACCATGACAGTCTGTCCTGCTAATATTGCCACATCCTCGGCAGAATAAACATCCAATCCTACGGAGCGGTCAGTTTGCCTTTGTGGTAAAGGAATTGATTTGTCTTTACGATATATTCGAATTTTCATATATTTATACCCAGGTTTTTTATAGAAATTAACCGGGAATATTGAGGAATGAAATCATTTATTCAATTAGTATGAACTATTCATTTCAAATTTGGAATTTGGATTGCGGATTTTGGAATTCTCAATGTGCTTTGGGTGATGTATTAACCTTGTTTGTTAGTTGAATGAGTTTCTCTTGAATTACATTTTAAATTTATAAGTATTTACTGATGTCTAACCATTCAAAACAACAATTCCATCCCTTGCTTTTAATAAGTGCACTGCGCCAGGAGTCTTCTGTTCTTATAGAACTATACCCATATTCTATTGAGAAAACCCCTCAGGGATATACCCTTTTTCGATTTCAAAAGAGGGAAATATTTTTATTGGAAATTGGATCCGGAAAAGGAATTGACAGGAGCAAGCTAAAATCTGCAATCGTTCAGATTAATCCCGGTTTCATAGTAAACTTTGGAATCTGCGGTGCTTTAACTCATCGGGTAGAATTGAACAAGAACTATCTGGCAAGAAGTATCAGCTATGATAATGAATCTGAAATTGATCTCTCTCATGATCTGAACTTGCTGAATTCACTTTTCAATTCTCAGTCGGTTTTACAAAGTGTCCGGTTGCTTACAGTAAAGGACCCGGTCCTGGACAGTATAAAGCGAGATGAACTCCAGCAAATCACTGCTTGCGAGCTGGTTGACATGGAAGCATATTTCGTAGCCCAAACCGCCCGTGAATTGAAGATTCCCATAACAATTTTAAAACAGGTCACCGACTATGCAGACCAACGTGCCCTGCAACAGATCAAACAAAATAAAAAAATATGGCAAGAGTCTTTACAGCAAGGATTGTCTGGAATTCTGAATCTTTGATGATCTACTGTAAGTCATTAAAGAAAAACTTCTGAAAAATATCTAAAATAAGGTATCATTCCCGTCTGGCTGGCGCCGCCCTGCCTGCAGCAGGCAGGCGGACAGGTATGACAATAAACTCCATTTTTCAGAAGTCTCTAAAGATTTAGTTGAATGATAAGAGATCAGCTGTTAGCTCGAAAATTTGGTCCTACCAAAACATGGAGAGATTTGGGGATAATCTCAATTTTAAGATGGGTGCCTTCGTGGTGTGGATTACCATCGGTCTCGATAGGACCGGGGGCTGAACGGATTATTTCCAGAGAGGTCACCCGATAGCTATGAAAAGCGGATACCCGGTCAATGGTTCCATTAAAGAGCCTGAAGAGATTTGAGACAGCTTTCCACAAAGACATCCTGTCCAGAATCGTAAGATCCAGAAAACCATCATCCGGTTGTGCCTGGGGTGAAATAATTGCCCCGTTACCATACTCGGGGGCATTGGCAACATTAACAACCAGCGGAGTGGTCTCTATCTTTTGCTGGTCAAATTTGATCAAAACCGGTTCAGGACGGAAATGAAAAAAGGCTCTGATACCCACCAAAAAGTATGATAACGGACCGCGCATACCAAATTGTTCAAAGTTTTCACTAATGTGTGCATCCAATCCAAATCCCGCCACATTGAAAAAATAATGATCATTTATTTTACCAATATCAATCTGAATAATTTTAGGATTTAAAAGTAGCTTGATGGCCTGGTATTGTCTTAAAGGAATCTTAAAATTGCGGGCGAAGCCATTGCCGGAGCCAGCAGGAATAACTGCCAGGGTCACATCGCTGTGAAACAACGCACGTCCCACCTCATTAATAGTACCATCCCCCCCCACAACCGCAACGATATTGAATCCCTGATCAACTGATTCTTTCGCAAGTGTTGTCCCATCGCCGGGTTTCTTGGTGTAACAGATATCAAAGGGTATTCCGGATGGTTTTATCAATGCATCAATCCAGCGCAAAATACGGCGCGGATTTTTATTGAATCCGGATTTGGGATTAATGATAAATTTAATTTTACGGGACATATTTTGATAAAATATCTGATGTTGATTTATTTTTCAAGATTTTTATTAATGTACAACTCAACAATTTCGGAAGCAATTCCCGGAAACTGCTCTGCTTTCTCAATTTTATACCATCGAATATCTTCCTCAGGCCTGAACCAGGTTAACTGTCTTTTTGCATAGCGACGGGAATTTCGTTTAATCAGATTTACACAGGTCTCATAATCAATCTTCCCCTCAATATACCGGATAACCTCTTTGTAACCCACCGTATTTAAACTATTCATGCTTTTATCGTAATCCATTTCGAGAATACGAGCCACTTCTGCCAGCAATCCATCTGCGAACATTTGATCAACACGCCGATCTATACCTTCATAGAGTTGCTGCCGTTCTTTTAACAATCCAAATTTCAGGGACTGAAAATCCGGAGCCGGCATTTTTTTCTTTTGTAGTTCCGAAAGAAGTTCTCCGGTACTCAGATACACTTCCAGCGCTCTTATGATCTGTTTTCCATTATGAGGATGTAGCCTTCTGGCAGTTACTTCATCAATTTTTAAAAGATCCTGATAGAGTGGCTGCGAACCTTCCTGCTCCAACCGGTTTTGTAATGATTTCCTGATATTATCATTCCGAAGCTCCTCTTCGAAGAAACCTTCCATTAAAGCTTTTACATAAAGGCCGGAACCTCCCACGACGAGGGGAACTTTCTGCCTCTCGAAAATCTCCTCAATTTTCCGGCGGGCATCCCTGCCAAATCTACCGGCACTATAATACTGATCGGGATTCAACATATTAATAAAATGATGGGGTACCATCTTCAAAACCGATTCAGATGGCTTTGCCGTACCAATATCCAAATATTTATAAAGCTGTCGGGAATCGGCAGAAATAATTTCCACTGGAAATATCTTGGATATCTGGATGCTCAGGTCGGTTTTTCCAACACCGGTTGGACCTAATATGACAATGATCCATTTTCCTGTTAGTTTCGCCATTATCAGATCCGTTTAAACTTGCGATCGATCTCCTCAAGATTCAGGGTAACAATAACCGGTCTCCCGTGTGGGCAAAAATAAGGTTCTTTGGTAGCAAACAGTTGATCAACTAATGCGGTCATCTCAATCTGATTCAATTTTTCACCGGATTTAATCGCATTTTTACATGCAAAAGCCGCAGCAATTTTTTCCTGTGCTTTGTATTCGCTGCTCTTATTCTCACGATAATAATCAATAATTTCAACCAGAATCTTCCCCTCATAGCCAACCTTAACATCGGCAGGAATGGCTTCGATAAGAACTGTTCGACCACTTAATAGTGTGATCTGAAATCCGATTTTTTGCAGCCAATCCCTGATATCATCATAGATAAGAAAATCTTCCAGGGCGAGCTCCAGTGTCTGGGGAAACAATAATTTCTGGGATGGAATGTTCTTCTGATTTGTGAGATACTCGAGGAATTTTTCATATAAAATTCTTTCATGTGCCACATGCTGATCTATGATAACCAGGCCACTCTTAATCTGGGAACAGATATAACGGAGATGTACCTGCCACAATCTTGGTTGTTCAGACACTTCGGGAATATAATCTTCTGTCATTTCTTTGTTGTTCTGATCGTCAGGCTGTTCTTGTGGTTGAGCTGTGTAACCAATAGTAAGCTGATCTTCAGATAGATCTTCAAAATTTTGATTTTTTTGCATTGGCACACCGCGGAAACCTGATCCCCTATACATTTTAAAATGGTGCTCAATCTCGTGACGATTTTCATCCTGATTTTTCAAAGAAAATTGCGGAATGATTTTTTCAGATTGGATAGCCTTTCGAACAGCCGAAAGAAACAGATGATATATCGTTCGCTCATTGGAGAAACGTACTTCCATTTTGGTGGGATGAACATTAATGTCAATATGCTCAGAACCGATTTGTAGAAAAAATACAAATTGGGGGTATTGAGAACGCTCAAGCAGATTACCATATCCCTGAAGTACTGCATGATTTAGACTGCGATTTTGAATTGGCCGTTTATTCAGGAACAGAAACTGATTTTCACTGGAATTCCGGGCCATATCCGGCCGACACACGAATCCCTCCAAACGGATCTCTCCCAAATCTTCCTCCAGATAAACCATTCCTTCATAAAGTTCCTTGCCTAAAATCTGGGAAACACGCTCGTCCAGAGATACTGCGGAAAGTTCATAAATATCTTTATCGTTGTGAACAACTTTAAAACCTATTTCCGGATAACTCAGAAAGAATCTTTTTAGAACGCGATTTATATGATTGAATTCGGTAACATCTGCCCGCAAAAAATTACGACGTGCTGGGGTATTATAGAATAAATTTTTAACAGAAATAATAGTACCCGCTTTCAACGCAACTGATTCCTGTCGCAGCACGATACCACCCTCAAGTATAATGGAAGTCCCCACATTTTGGCCACGGGCACAGGTCCGCATCTCCAATCTGGATACCGAAGCAATACTGGGAAGCGCTTCTCCTCTAAATCCCAGGGTAATGATTCGATCCAAATCGACCACACTATCAATCTTACTGGTTGCGTGACGCTGAAAAGCGATAGGAACTTCATCTTCGGGGATACCAAGACCGTCATCGATAACCTGAATTAAGTTTTTTCCTGCCTGTTCCAGGACAATGGTGATCTGGTTTGCACCGGCATCAATAGAATTTTCAATCAGCTCCTTTACAACAGCTGCAGGACGATCGACAACTTCCCCTGCGGCGATTTTATTCGCAATCTGGGGGGGCAATACCTTTATCTTTGCCATTCAAGATTCCCGTAATCTTTTTTAGCGTATCATATAAATAATTGATCCGAAAAATAAACTATTGAAAACTGAAGAACTGGAAAAATCCTGTTCCAAATCAATTACAAGTCTTAGCAGGTAAATATAAAGTGAGGATAGAATATTTTCAATAATAATCAGAAAGGCAGTCGGTTAATATTTTAAATCCTTCGCCTGCTTAAAGTATTCGAAAAAGCCAGTAGGTTTCAGGGAGTCACCCCATTTACCCAAAATGACCTTGGGATCTACTTTACCGATTCCCACCATAAATTTTTTTAATTCTGCAATAAATTGATGCATCCAAATACTAAATCCCAATATTTCCCGATCTGTTACTTCGATTTTTTTCAGCCGAATCCGGTTCTGGTCATCTACTATTATCACAGAGATACCGCTATAGTATTTTTCAGTAGTTAGGTAACTCTGCCTGGCAAACTCCTTCGCTTTTTTATCGCCTACGTATTCACTCACAAATAAAAAAAACTGTGAATATGCATTATTCAGAATATCGGGATCCAGAAGATTTGCTTTTTCGGTTGGTTTCTGATGCAACCCCTATCTCCCACTTATCTGCTGAACGGCATGCATAATTTCCCCCAACTCTTGTGAGCGGGTATATCCGATTTGCTGAAAAGATGTCAGTTGTGTTTTATAATCCTCCCGGTTTCTCTCCTCAGTAAGCAGGACAATCGGTATTTCGCTAAATTCCCGAACGGATTGAACAAATTCTACACCATTACAATCAGGTAATTTTACATCGGCAACAACTACATCCGGCTCCAATTTTTTAATCAGGTTCAGACCCTTCTGTTTGTTCTCCACAGCATAAACCGAATATCCGATTTTCTCGAAAGTCTGCTGAAGCATTTTCTGCACAACCATACTGGCATTCACAATAATTAACTGAATGGGTTCTGCAGGAGCCGCTGCTGCAGGTTCTTTTTCTTCATCAAGACGAAGCGGATCAGGTTCGACAACAAATTCCCCTTCTTTCCAATTGATCAGAACATCGAGCGCCTCATCATCCTGTAAATCACCCAATTCAACTTTCTGGAGAATTCCTTTTTGATAATAAACTTTACCAGTCTGATCTCCATTCTTAACGATAACTTTCCCGTTTATTGAATTCGATTCACAAAACTTTAATATGTCAACCAGCTGACGCTCGGATAGTAATCCTTTTACGGCCGCGGATACTTTTCCACCGCCACGTTTTGCTGCTTTTAACAAGGTTTCACGCAATCTCTGACTCATTATTTTACCCATGCTCAGCGTAATGGAGGGAAACCGTTCCACGACCAGATCAAAATCCTCTTTACTCAGAATAAACATTTCAGAAGGTTCAGTGGTAATGATAGAGGCAGATCGGGGTGATCCGGTAAGTAGTGCCATTTCTCCGAAATAATCACCGCCGGTTAATTCAGCAATCACTGTTTCTTCATCAAAATCATCAGCCTTAACAACCACTTTAACCTGACCGCTGATGATAATCCACATTTTATCTCCCGGATCACCTATCTTACAGATCAATTCATCCGTATCGAAAGGTTTGAATTTCAGGCGCTCAACAATAAAACTAATTCCATCTTTTCCCAAAGATCGAAAAAAGGGCACTTTTTTTAAGACTTCACTGATCTGGAACATATAATTTTCTCCCTAATAATTATTTCCGAATTTCGACAGCAGGATTATAATGTAAACCACAAAAAAGAGCAGGAATAGAAGCCAAATAAACGACCTAGATTTCCTGTGGCTATGCATTCGGCGGAATTCTATTCGCGGTCCTGCCCGCCCATCCTTGTCCGGGCTGTAAATCCGAGGTGTATAGTCAAATTTTCTGTGTTTCGTTAATTTAGTAAACATTCCTTAATTCTTTCAAAGGAAAGATTTGTTCTTACTTGTAAGAAAAATATAGAAATTGTTTCCGGAATATAAAAGAATTTTTTACCTAATTCGGTCCCACCTCTATTTTTGAGGAATTTTGGGGTTTTTATGCTCCTTTCAACTACGGGGATGATATTTTTTATAGATCTTCGCAAGTTGCTGATGCGAAACATGAGTATAAATCTGGGTGGTAGAAATATCTGCATGCCCCAAAAGTTCCTGAACAGACCGAAGGTCGGCACCATTGTCAAGAAGATGGGTAGCAAAACAATGCCGAAAGGTATGAGGATGAACATCCTGTTCCACCTGAGCACTTACAACATATTTTCGTAGTATTTTCCAAAAGCCCATGCGGGTCATCGGAATTCCACGTCGATTAAGAAAAACAATATTTTTTGAGGTAGTCCCTTTTGAAAGTTGTGAACGGGAACGTGAAAGGTAAATCTTTAACCAATGAATCGCCTCTTCACCGATGGGAGTAAATCTCTCTTTAGATCCTTTTCCATGAATTCGGATGATACTATCGTTCAGATAGAGATGGTTGATTCTAAGTGTTAATAACTCTGATACTCTTAACCCACACCCATAGAGAACCTCCAGCATGGCACGGTCCCGGATTCCCAAGACACTCTCAATATCCGGTTGATTTAGAATGGCGACTACTTCTTGCAGGGAGAGCACTTTAGGTAACTTTCGCGACAACCGCGGTGTTTCCAAAAGTTCAGATGGATCGCTATCACACAGCTGGTTTGAAACCAGGTATTGGTGAAATCCCCGGATCGCTGAAAAGTTGCGAGCCATACTGCTTCCCGCCAAACCAAGATCGTAAAGTGTACCGATATACGCCTGCAAAATTAATGGTGTGATCTGGTCGGTCCCTTTAATTTTCTTATCCTGCAGGTAAAGAATATAACGTAAAAGATCATTTTCATACGAGAGAAGGGTATTATCTGCCAATCCTTTTTCCAGGGCCAGATGGCGGATATATCGAGAGAGCAGACTTTCCCAATCCATATTATATACTCACAAATGGATTGGATACTTTTTCCTGGCCTACGGTGGTGTTGGGCCCATGTCCCGGATAAAGATTGGTCTCATCGGGCAAATCGTAAATTTTAGTGCGAATCGTATGAATCAGTTGCTGACCGGATGACTTCGGAAGATCAGTACGGCCAACAGAGCCCTGAAATATAACATCCCCTACAAAAGCATGTCCATCACTCAGGAGTGAGATATGACCCGGGGTATGCCCCGGCGTATGCAACACTTTAAATTCCAGGTCTTCCAGAGAGATCGTGTCCCCTTCATGCAATATACGATCGGGTTTGGGCGACTCCAGCTCAGCACCAAGGAAGGCAGAAAGATTTAGCTGCGGATTGAACAGAAACGGCTCATCTAACTCATGAATAAGTAATTGAGCTCCGGTATGCTCTAATATTATTTTATTCCCAAAGATATGATCGCTATGACCATGAGTATTAACCAGGTAGATCAGTTCCAGACCTAACTCATCGATCTTTTTAAGAATCGGTTCTGTCTCATCCCCAGCGTCAAACAAAATAGCCTTTGAGGAATCAACAGGGTGAACCAGGTAATTATTGACCGCAAAATTACCAACCGTAAACTTATAAATATTCATGAAATTTATTCGTCCTGAGAGGGCAGCAGATGTTCCGTTATTGAAAGGGCAATACCAGACAGGGTAACTTCAGGTGCGAGTTTGGTAAAATCCCCCGACAAAATGGAGGCATCCACATTGCTATAAACAGAGCAGCCCGCCTCCTTTTCCACTATGACTCCGGATACCCGTCCTTTATTCTCACTGAAAAAAATGACTTCACCCAGAGATTCACTCGGGACATATCCGGTACAGGAATGAAGTTGTATAATACTATTTTCAGTATAGATAGTGATCAGGTTTTCCTGTTCCTCCCCAATGGGTACTTCCGGATAGATCTCAAGTGATAATCGACGTCTGTCTTTGGTATTTTCTAGTACAAATCTATAATGATTTACCCGCTTAACAGGTTTTGTCTCCAATACCTTGCTGATTGCATTGATATCATCATCTTGAAAAACAAACTTTGCCAAACTGTTTACTCCTCATGAAATCTTAACTGCCAAAAATTTAGGTACACAGAACGCATTATCCAAATACAAATTATTGAGCCCCGGCTAACTCTATCATTTTTATTCGCAAATCCTTGTGATCCACTATACGAGCTTAAACCAGAAATGTT
>CBDUVK010000027.1:0-16711 GCA_965370645.1 uncultured bacterium | reverse complement strand
CTGTGGTTTTTGGAGATATCAATAAAACAAGACAGATTTACTCATCATTAATGACCCATTGACAAATTAAAGGTGTAAGAGTATTTTAATAAAACCGTTCGGGCACTGCGAATTGGTAAAACAGGAACTTCACGATAGCGGTCCAAATTTAGACCTTCATCATAAACCAGGTAAAGATCATTTCCTTCCCTGGGATTATAGCGAAGGCGAAAATTGGTGATAATGATATCGTTGGAACTATTGCGTTGAACAAAAGCACTTAAAGTTAATTTAGTACTTAACATTAATAATGCCCGTAAGCGCAATATGTGGGCTTCAAAGTTTTGATTTCTGGCGGATAAATTAATTCGGTTGAACTGGTAATATGCATTGAGTTGTAAGGAAGAACCGATATTCCAGGTGGGACCTACTCCGAAAGTAACCCGATCTCCATCATAAAATGAGCCGATAAAAAAATCATTCTCAATATTAAATAGGCCGGTAAAAGGTGTATTGAAATAACCGGATATACCATAAAAATCATAGATACCCGGTATGATGTCTGCATTGTCTGATAGCGAAAAAGAATCCGGCACATCTTCATAAAAATATTTCAGTTCGATGCCGCCATTATACCCTGATTTTAAGATAAATTCCCACTCCGGTCCAAACTCCAAAGATTCAGTTTCTCCATTTTGATTTCTTGTTACAACAGATCCTTCAAGATATATCTGCTGCCGCAGGACTTTTCCGGACTCCCCGGCAATCCATCCATAAAGTAACTCTCCATCAAAACGGCTGTAGTCTTCCCGTAATTCAAAGCCCATTCCCGGATAGTAATTTATTCCGGCTCTGGAAAAAATAAAATCATAACCAAAACCTTTCAATGTTCGCCTTTGCCAATTAAAAAATATTCTGGCCTGTTCCAGAGAAACAGGATTATTCTCAAGATCATTTTCAAAGGTCTGGGCCCATTTGAGAGTCAGGTAATCATCTCCAAATAAACGAAATATACCATCCAACCCATAGGAGCTGTTAAAAGTGCCGTCCGTATCGATACGGTTGGTCATGATACCACCCATATAGGAGTATGGATTAAAGACCTGTTTCCGCAATCGTAAAACAGTAAAGTTTTCTGATAAAACAGAATCGACTGGAGCGGTTTGCATATTGACAAATCCTACATCCCATGGTCCGGTACGCCCAACAATTCGGAGACCCCCATATATGGGTATTCGAACCCCTTCGTAGATGCCAATCCGTCGACTATGAAAAAGCCGGTTCGGTCCTCTAAAATTGAATTCAAAATTACTGGCACGTTCCTGGAAAAAAAGACGCTTCTCCGGAAAAAAAAGCGAGAACCGGGTCAGATTAATTTGTTGATTATCTGCTTCAACCTGGGCAAAATCAGTATTTAAGGTTAAATCCAGGGTAAGATTGCTGGTTAAACCGTACTTGAGATCCAATCCGATTTCGCGGGTGATTTTATTTTCTTTCAGGTATGCTGTTTCAGCTTCATTTAATTCATTAAGCTCTCCCTGTCCGCCCAGAACATATGGAACAACATAGAGAGGTTTTTGGGCATGGAGATCCTGAAATACAACTTCCTGAGCCTGGGAAGATTTAAATTTACTCCAGAATCCCCATTCTGCAGGAATTTCCGGGAAAAGAATCACTTCATATTTGCGGGCAATCCAGCGCCAGCTAATAAGTCCCATCACTACCTCACCGTTCTTATCCTGGAAGCGCAGACTTGAAAAGGGAATCTTCATTTCCAAAAACCAGCCCTGATCGTTTTTAACAGTTACCACATCCCAGAAGGTATTCCAGGTATTATTAATGGGGAAATTTCCTACTGCATCCTCAAAAACCGTCATATCGAGGCGAAGACCATTCGGTGTGGTGAAAAAGGCCAGCGCATTTTCTTTATCGTTAAATGTATCCAGAACAATACCAAACCAATCATTGGTTAAACTTAACTCATCCCGTTTCTTGGAAGGATTTTGAATCTTCTCCGGTTCCTTATCATAACACCGTGCAGCAACATAGAGGAAGTCATCATCATACCCGATCAGGATTTCGGTTTTTTCCGAAGGTTCGGCCTTATAAGTTGGTTCTTGCATAATCATCGGTAAGGGAGTGATTAATTCCCAGGCGGTTTCGTTACTGAATCCATCAAGTTCGATGGGACCTGAGATACGGGATATCTCGTACAGATTTCCGGCAGAGGCAAAGCTGAGCATAAACGGGAAGAGAATGATACAGTGTATTAACGCATAATGTATCGAAAGAAATTTTTGCATGCTCGGCCGATGGATAAATAGAAAATAAAAATTCCTATTACTATGTTGGAGCTATATTCAACGTTTATGGTATTGTATGACCCATGATATGGAACGGTAAAAATTGTTTCCTTACATAAGTACGATAGACCACGCCCATCCCGCCAAAACCCAATTCTTCTATGATTTTATAATGAAGAATAGTTTTTCCAGTCATCTATTAGCTCCTTGGTAACGCTTGTCAGGCCTGCGGGACAAGTTACCGCCTTCACCGAGCTTCTCTCGCATTCGATAATGCAATATTTTTTTACCTATTATATCCATCATGCCAAAAAAACTGATGCTATCAATTAGAAACAAAACTTAAAAATTAGAGGTACTTCCCATATATGTGATAATCCCAGAAGATAAGTAGGAAGTAAAGGCTGAAAATATCAACTATCCTTCGCATGGAGGCAGGATATTTCAAAACAAAAGGATACCCAGTAAAACCAAGATTAGGATATCCTTAATTAAAGGTCTAAATATACTAAATTTATAAGCGATGAAAAAACAAAATCTCTGTGAAAATAGATTTTTTACTGAGGACAATTTATTCAGAAAAACTGGCCAGCGCACGCTCCACAGATTGATAGGTCTCGAAAAACTGCATTAGTTGCGTAATCATCAGAAGACTATTAATTTTCTCTGAGATATTAGCCAGTTTTAAATTGCCATTTCCCTTGCGTAAAGAGCCCCAACTGGCCATTAATACCCCCAAACCGGAACTGTTCATCCATTTTACTTTTGACAAATCGATGATGACTTTCTTGATGCCGTCTGACATTAAACTTTTGATCTTATCATGGAGCACAGTAGTTTCCGGACCACCCATCATGTTACCGGTAATCGTCAGAATAGCAATATCCTTTTCCATCTTTTCTTTGATCTTCATCAGGTAATCCTTTCCGTTTTTTTAAATATTAATTATTTTAAGAAATGAAATTTAGTTAAACCGCTTTCCACTCACCATCCGGTAATAATCTACCTTCATATCGTCACTTGTTTTAAGTTGTCCCTTCTGTTCTTTTGCCAACTCCATTTTCCACTGGTAAAAGTGGGAAAACGTATGTTTTACTTTATCCACCAACTCCCCAAACTTACCGCTATTTTCATAATCTTCCGCAGCCCTTTTGCTGTCCCATACAGTGATGGATACAACCTCATTTTCTTCCTGCAGACTCTCAGAAAGATAAATATAACGACATCCTCTATAATTTTGCAAGGCTGGAACGATCTCATTCATATAGATCTTGCGTAATTCTTCCAATTTCCCTGGTTGAATTTTTATTGAAACCAGGCGTACATATAAATCATTATCATCTACAAGATCCGGATCTGTAGGGGCCTGTTCCGCAGTTACTTTATATCCCCGACTAACCGGTTCCTCCGCTACTGCATCATACTTAAGCTCCAGATTTTCCGAGAGATGCACTTTCCATTCACTAGATTCAGATAGATATGGGCGTACCTGTTCCATTAATATTTTGTAAGATTTTCCCTGATCATAAGTCTCCGCCTGCTGTCTGGAACGCCAGAGAGTAACGGATACGTAATCACTCCTTGACTGACTGCTTTTTACCAGACCGGCAAACAGACACCCTTCGGTTTTTTGTAACTCTGGTATCACCATTTTATTATAAAAAGGTGCCAGCAAAGATTGATATTCGGGATTTATCTTCAAATATAAAAAACGCATGTACATGTTTTTTTCCCTGATTAATTACCTGCAGAGTATTCCGCCTTCATATAATCATCGCTATAGAATGAGATAAAAAATTATAATCTTTTTATTATCAGCAAGGTCATATCATCCATCTGGGACATTTTCCCAATATGCTTTTCAACCGCCTCCAGAATATGTTGAATGATGGACTCCGATGATTCATTCATATGAGCAGTGACCACTTCGGCAAAGCGGTCTTCTCCAAATTCCTCCTCCTGTTCATTCATCGCTTCGGTAATTCCATCGGAATAGATGGCCATAATGCTTCCCGGTTCCAGCGCAATCTTATCTTGTTCAAAAGTAAAGTCCGGGACGAAACCCAGAACTACTCCGCCGGTAGTTAAACGAACCTTTTTATTATCTCTCTGAATGACAAAAGGATTATCATGTCCCGCATTGCAATAGGATACCTCATGTTTCCGGGAATCCAGAACACCATAAAAAAGGGTGGCGAATTTTTTCGAATCGGTACTTTCAAATATCAGTCTATTCGAATGTTCTACACATAATTTAGAGGAAATGTCCAGACCGGACTGTCCCCGCAATGTTGCCTGGAGATTGGCCATTAACAGAGCTGCCGGCATCCCCTTCCCGGACACATCCCCCAGACAAAAAGCCATGGCACTATCACTGAGTTGAATGAAATCAAAATAGTCTCCGCCCACATCCTTTGCGGGAATACTTTTTCCGGCTATATCATACCCCGGAATTTGGGGAAGATAATTCGGTAGCAGATTCACCTGAATATCCTTCGCCAGACGCATCTCTTCCTGCAGCCTGAAAAGGGCTTGCTCTTCCTGGTATAGTCTGGCATTTTCAATGACCTGTGCAGATTGGGCAGCGATAATCGCCAGAAGTCTCTGGTCCCCGGGTGTAAACCCCGGTTCCGACCTTTTATTAAACACGGCCACCAATCCCACCATTCGACCTTTCAGTAACATTGGCACACTGAGCAAGGATTGTATTGGAATTTCTTTATCCGAAAACCAGCTAAAGCGATCATCATTTTTAAAATCATTCACCAGCAGGGGAGCTTTATTCTTGATCATCCAGCCTGTCAATTGGGTATCAAGGCGGTAGGGTAAAATATCCGCAACGGTATCCTGTTTCCGTACCATGGTGTGAAATGGATTTTCCTGATCCTGCTCATCCAGTAACATCACCGCACCCTGCTCTACCTTTAAATGCTTGACGCATTTCCGGACAATAAGTTCAACGATCTGTTCCAGGGACTGGGTTGAGGTTATTGCAGTGGCTATATCATTCAGAATAGAGAGCTCTTCAACTGCAAGTCGCAGTCTGGTATTCTCTTCCGAAAGGCGATTGAGTTGTTGATTGGTTTCTTCAAGATCCATATTAAATTTTTCCCCATCAAATCTTTATGAAAGTTCTTGGGATGATTGCAATTAATTTATTTGGAAAAATAATATCTATTGTACTACAATTGCAAGTAATTCGACGTCTTTTAAGAAATTAGTCCACTGATTTCACGGATTAACACGAAACTATTCAAATTGTTCATTTGAAAAAAGAAAAAATTAAAGCGTAAAAATCCCTGTCTGGCAAAGCGCAGCCTGACAGGTCAGACAGACGTGTAATCTGTGGACTAATTATGATATAGATACCAGAATCACGATCTTTACAATTGACGTGAGATTTTATAAATATCACAGCTACTTCAAAATAATACTGATCTATTTCCTTACAAATCACCTGAAAATTCTTTCAGATTGAATCATTTTCAGGAGAGCTTTTCTTTCATTCCCCTCAGCATCCATTTCTTCGCAAACAGCAGTGCAATAGGAGAAATCATAGCAATTACAGCGTAAATTAACCACATCTCTCCGGTTCTAAAAGGTAGTCCGCTATCTGGCAAGGGAATATAATTCTCCACGAAATAACCGGAGTACAAACCCGTAATTACTTTTGTTAGAAACCAGGGCATTTGTCCGATTCCCATATACGCCCCAGTCTTGCCCTCCGGTGCAATTTCAGCAATCCATTGCAGAAAACGCGGCTGCCACATGGCCTCTCCAATGGTCATAAATAAAACATATACCAGAAATAATGTGGTATTTGGACCGAAGGATAACAGAAAAGTAGGTATAGCCATCACAAAGGTACCTAAAATCATCATAGGATAAACTTTAGCTCGGGGGGTAAGTGCTGCAATAAGGGGTGCCAGAATGAAAATCAGGATAGGATTTAAGTTTGAAAAAAACTCAAAATAATTGCCCACAATGGTTCCGGCAAACGTGCGATCAAGGTAATAAGGCACTGTTAACCAGACATGGGCAAATAGAGTTTGGACAGGAATCAAAATAAAGATGAAGAACAAAAACCGCCTATCCCTGAGTGGATAGTCAGGTCTTTTCCGTAAAAACTCCCAGATAGCTGCAACGACTAAAACAATGAGTATTATCAAGGTTACTTGATAAGATGATTGTTCATTCCCTAATTGAGAAATTAGAACGATCAAAGCCAGTAATATTCCACTTCCCAGAAAAAGAAGCAGACGATTGTTTATCTTCTCTTTCGCAGCCGGTTGATCGCCAGCAGATTTTTTAGTCTCCTGTTCGACTTTGTTTTCCTCGGCCTCTCTCTTAATGCGATCAACAGCCTCCTGGTCGGTCTTCTTAGTCAAGATAATCAGGGTAATAATGACAGCGCACATGGTTAGAAAAGTGTAGACCCAGAATACTGCAGTAAGTCCATTGGGAGGAAAAACATCAACAAATAGATGTCGGGTGGTAGGGGAAATAAAGCCGGAGAAAAAAGCTCCCAAATTCATTAAGGCGTAGACAACGGCGTATCCCATAGCGGCGGTTTTGGGGGTTGTATAGCGTTTCACACCCGCATAGGCCGCAGGTTGGTACAATCCATAGGCCGTCACCATTAACAAAAGTCCCGCTGACATGAGCAAAAACATGGGAGAACCGATCCCCTCACCCAGTGACAATGTCCCTGAGAGAGAAACCATAAACCTTCCGACCATCATGACTGACAGTGCCAGGGCCAGAGATTTCCGAACCCCAATTTTATCAGATACTCCCCCCAGCATTAACATGGCGAAGGTAATTCCGCCGGTTACAGCTGAGTAAACCCATCCCGCATGCAGATCGCTTAATCCGACATTTTCGGAACAATATTTTCCTAAAATTGTCAGAATTCCGAAATAAACGAGTCCTTCAATGACATAAGGAATATTAATACCCCACAACGCTTTGGGGGCTTTTGCGAATGCGGCCAGTGTTTGTCCTAATTCAGAAAAAGCATCTTTAACAACATCGAGGGAATTTTGAGAATCTGAATTAGCGGAAGTCTTGTCCTGCGTCATGGAATTTTCCTTTCCATTGTAAATCAGTTAGATTTTTCTCTCCAGTTCTTACTTAAGGATAGTTTTCTTGCGCATCGGGCCAACGGAAATTATTTTCACTGGCACTCCAATTTGCTGTTCCAGGTATTCAAGGTATTTTCTGGCATTCTCGGGTAATTCCTCATATCGTGTTACATCAGTGGTACTCACTTGCCACCCGGGTAACGACTCGTAGACGGGTTCACAACTTTCCAGGATGTCCACATCCGCCGGAAATTCACTGATGGTTTTTCCTTTATAATGATAACCAACACATATTTTAAGGGTACTCATGCTATCCAGGACGTCCAGTTTGGTAATCGCTAATCCTGTTAAACCATTAACTCTGGCAGCGTAACGACCGATTACCATGTCGAACCAGCCGCAGCGTCTGGGACGGCCAGTGGTTGCGCCATACTCTTTCCCTATTTCTCTCATCTCATCCCCATCGGCTCCGGTCAACTCAGTTGGAAACGGTCCTTCACCCACCCGGGTGGTATAGGCCTTCATCACCCCCAGAATTTCATCTATCTGAGTCGGTCCAATACCGGAACCAACACATGCCCCGGCACTCACCGGGTTTGAGGAAGTTACAAAAGGATAGGTGCCATGATCCACATCTAACAGGGTACCCTGAGCACCTTCCATCAGCACTTTTTTTCCGGAGACCACTGCCTGATATAGCGCCAGACCGGTATCTTCCATACATGGAATAATTTTCTCTCTGAGAACAAGGTACTTTTCTACCATGTCATCTTCGTTTAAGGGGGACTGATCATAAATTTGCGTAACCGTTTTATTCACACTCCTGATGCGGGAACGAAGCAACTCTTCAAAGGCTTTTTTATCCACTAGATCAATGAGTCGAATACCACAACGATTTACTTTATCGGCATAAGCAGGACCAATTCCTCTTCCGGTGGTCCCGATGCGTTTTTCACCAGAGCTGCTTTCCCTCAATTTATCCAGTTTTTTATGATATTCGAAGATGAGGTGTGCCTTTTCACTGATCCGCAAACGACCTTCAACCCGGATCCCTTTATCTTCTAAAAAGTCAATTTCTTCCAACAGAGCTTCAGGATCCACTACCACACCATTTCCAATGAAGCAGTGAGTTTGGGGATGTAATATTCCACTGGGAATCAGGTGCAGAATGTACTGTTCACCCTTTAAATTTATGGTATGGCCGGCATTGGCACCACCCTGATACCGGACCACATATTCCATCTCGGAACTCAGAATATCAACAATCTTTCCCTTTCCTTCATCGCCCCATTGCGTACCGACAATTACGGTAACAGGCATAATTTATCCTCCTTCAAATAAAAAACTCCGGCATAAAAAACCGGAGCTCTTTATATGACAAAATCGTCATCTTCATTTTATTGGAAACTTTTTACAGCCGCATCTTCAGTATCATAGGATTCAAGAATAGTATTGAGTTTGGTAATCGCAAGCAGGTTCTCCATATTCTCATTCACATGAGCAAGTTTTAATTCTCCGCCATTCGTTTTAAAAGTTGTAAGTGCTTTAATCAATATACCCAAACCACTGCTATTCACCCGTTCCACACTGGATAAATTGATGACCAACTTTAGAGATTGCTGATCAAGAAATCGATTAATTGCATCATTCAAGGATACCGCTTCCGGTCCCCCCATCAAGCTGCCCTGTAAATCCAAAACAATGACATCATCAACTTGTTTCTCGGAAATTTTCATTATTGGATTCCTGTTCTTAATGATGAACTTTGAATTATAAATTCAGCTATTAAATGTAAATTACGAAGATTTCTTCCTGAATTCAAACTCAACCAGTATCGGTGATGCAACAAAGATGGAAGAATAAGTTCCGATCAGAACTCCGCAGATTAAAGCGAAAGCAAAGTCCTTTAACACTTCGCCTCCAAAGAAATATAACACAAGCACAACCAGCAAGGTGGTCCCCGAGGTGATAATCGTACGGCTTAGAGTTTCGTTGATACTGCGATTAATCATGTTGGTATAATCAAATGTTTGACGCTTCATCGTTTTTAGATTTTCCCTGATTCGGTCAAACACCACAATGGTATCATTGAGCGAATAACCTACAATAGTAAGAAGTGCGGCCACGATGGCAATGGATATCTCGATGTCAAGAATAGAAAAAATCCCGATAGTTACTACCACATCATGAATTGTGGCGGCCACTGCCCCTATTCCAAATCGTAACTCAAAACGCCACATTATATAGAGTAGAATAAAAACAGTAGCCCATAATATAGCAAGCATTGCAGCAACTACCAATTCCTTCCCAACTTTGGGACCAACGGTATCTTTACGCATTTCAATCACATTATAATCAGGGAAGAATTTTGATAACTGGCCCACCAGACTATGAAAAATTTCATCGGTGTTTTCGGTGATATCAGCCCGGATTGAGATTTCCTGGAGGGAACCATAATGTTTTATTTCAGCACTGCCCAGGCCAAATTCCTCAAAAACCTTGCGAACCGGTCCAATTTCAATATTAAGTGGTTTTTCCGGATCTGCTTTATCCTCAAATCGGATTTCCATAAAAGTACCCCCTCTGAAATCCACACTATAGCGGGGACCGCCATGCATGATTAGAGAAATAATGGAAACCAGAATTAAGGCTCCTGATATTAAGAACGCAACTTTGCGTGCTTCCATAAATTTATAACTGGGATTTCGTAAAAACCGCATGTCTACTCCTTCTTTGGCGCGTGCATCATCAGATACTAAGCTTTTTCAAAATTTTTCTTTCTAACAAGAATTCAAAAATAGTTCGGGTGACAAAAATTGCCGTGAACATACTGGCTGCAATACCGATTATCAGGGTAAGAGCGAATCCTTTAACGGGACCGGAGCCGAAATTATATAAAACAATACCAGCAATAAGCGTGGTAATATTAGCATCCAGGATGGTGATCAAAGCTCTCCTATACCCTGTTTCTATGGATGCCCACACCGTTTTCCCCTTATCCATTTCTTCTCGTATTCTTTCAAAAATCAACACATTGGCATCCACGGCCATACCGATTGTTAAAATGATACCGGCAATACCGGGAAGTGTTAATGTTGCATGAAAGTAGGACATGACTCCCATTAGTATAATGATATTGAGAATGAGAGCAATATCTGCAATAAAGCCCGAAAATTTGTAATAGATGATCATAAAAATAGCCACCAGTAAAAGACCGAGAAACGCGGAGTTGGTCCCTTTCCGGACAGAATCCTTACCCAGCGATGGACCCACTGTACGCTCTTCCAGCAGGCGAACCGGTGCGGGTAATGCACCTGCTTTTAGCACGACCGACAGATCTTGTGCTTCTTCCATGGTCTCCAGACCGGTAATTCGGGCACGACCATCGCGAATTTTAGCCTGAATAGTAGGTGCTGAATGCACTTTGCGATCCAGGATGATAGCCAATCGTTTATTAAGATTGGCACCGGTAACCCGGGAAAATATACGGGCACCTTCGTCATTTAATGTTAAAGAGACCTCAAACTTGCCAAAAGAGCCGGGATCGTAACCGCTACCCGGCTGCGGAAATGCATCCGTAATCGTTTCACCGGTCAATTCAGGTTCTTTATCTACCAGGAAAATGCCAAAATACTCTCCTCCGGGATCAAGTTTCCCCCACACGAATTCGGCATCCCCGCCTTCGGTTTGAATAATATTTTGAATCCCCGGATCTTCAAGAATCAATTTCAACCGGATTTCATTTTCTTCCGGAACCAAGAGTCGTTGCGGATCACCAGGATATGCAAAAAATAGATTTTCTTTAAATAATTTATCCCGCTCAAGAGCGAGGGAATCCTTTTCAGTTGTGTCAACAACGGTTTCTTCAGCTTTTCCGAACAGATCTTCCGGCCTTACCACAGAAGTGTCTTTCGGTTCCTCTGTCTCAAGAATATCCGTATCCGAAATTTCACCCTTAATAAATTCATTAATTTTGGAAGCCACATTCTGGGTAATCTGCTGATCTTTTAACATGCGAAATTCGAGTAAGGCGGTCTGGCCCAGGATTCCCCTCACCCGCTGGGGATCTGTGATACCTGCGAGCTCAATGATAATACGTTTATTCCCCTGTTTTTGTATCGTGGGTTCTGATACCCCGAATTGATCAACACGGTTTCTCAATACCTCTAAAGAACGGTCGATTGCTTCTGAAGCCTGTTTTCGCAAATAACTTAAAATCTCATCATGCTCTTTGAGAGATTTGGTGCCAAAATAACGTGCAATATCTGCACCTTTCTCTTCCAGTTTTTGAGCGAAAACGGTCAGGAAATCTCGATCTTCCTCTGCTGTAATGAGGCGGGACTCCTCCCAGGCTTCATCAAATCTTTCATCTTTATTTCTGGCAAGTACCTTGGTTAACTCCTCAATATCAACCTCCATAACCACATGCATCCCGCCCTGAAGATCCAGCCCCAGTTTAATGGAATTTTCCAATAATTTATCATAAGCCTTGGGATCCTCAATCTTCAGGTCCTCTTTTGCCTCAGGAGATAACAAATAATTAAATTTTATAGTGGGATAGAGCAGATACAAAAAAAGAGCTACAAGAAATAGAATGATCCCCAATTTCACCGTAATATTGCGTCGCATTCGTCTACATTCCTCCGTTATAAACAGAAAACTGTTTCAGATTAAATGTTTATTAAATAGCAAGCAAAAAATTTACTGGAATGAGTAAAGAAAGTCAATTGAAAAATAATTTGAATGTCAGATTAACTTTTGATATTTTGTAATTTATGCAATCAATTTTAGGATAATTTTTAAGTTTATTTCTACGAAAGAACCTTTTTTCGTTTCAAATCAAAACCGTTATTGATCAGTCAGTAACCTTCCAATTTCCTCCACCGCCCATTTTACAGCCGGCGTTCGATAAGGTTGAAATCCAGTATCAATTTTGATGATAAAACCTTTACCATGAGGGGCAACCAGAATGAAAAATGTCTGCATATAACCGTCATCAACCGCGACTATCCTGAACAAAAACACATTGTGAGCGGGTCGCTCAAAAATCTCTTTCACTTTAAACACTCTATTCTCTTCAGAGCATTCCAAACCATTCAATAGATAGATTTGTTTTGATGAAACTTTCTTATCAACGAAATAATGGGGCATATCTAAATTCTCCACAATTCTTTTGACATCTAATTTTTTTTGGTTCTCGGCTTGAACGTAATAAATTTGCCGAAATAGTTCCTTCCATTTTCTCTCGTATTTGGTCGAGGTACATCGTTCCGGATTATCTATGATACCGGAAATTTTGAAGGCCCTGGATTCCCGGAAAACCATTAGCGCCTTCTCGGCATACCATTTCTGATCTGTAAATAACTCAAAAATCCCATGCTTCTCCAATATCGTGCCCAGAGTTTGCACAAATTCCCGCTCAATCAATCGTCTGCTCTTATGTTTCTCCTTGGGCCAGGGATCGGGAAAATTCAACATTACCTGAGCCACGCTCTCTTTCGCGAACAACTCCCGCAAAACAAAGCGGGCATCATCCCTTATTAATCGCACATTTTGCAACCGATTTTGATGAATCCTCGAGAGCAGCCTCTCTCCACAACTAAGGGAAAGCTCAACTCCAACAAAATTCCAATCTGGCCGGGATTTTGCCCATTCCACTAAAAATTCTCCATTTCCGCAACCCACCTCCACCGCCAGAGATGCTTTCCGTTTAAAAATTTCATCCCAGTTCAATGGAAAATTTAAAGACTGGTGGGGATCATAATCAAATTCTAAAATCCGGGTATTTTTCATAAATCACAAAATCAATTTTCAGGGGAAATAATACATTGATTTTTTGGCCATTCCCAAAGGATTTTTGATTTCTTTTACAATCCAAAAACCAATGGTTGCGTCTATCTTCAAAAAGTTCTTACATTATCCAATATAGTTGAAAGGGTGTCTATGGCAGCCAATATTATTACCCTGGGCAGAATTTTAATGGTATTCATTGCTTTATTGCTCTTCCAGGCAGGTTTTTATCTTCGTCTTGTTGCAGTAATAATGACCATAGTGATCATCTACCTCGATTCATTGGATGGATATGTGGCCCGCAAACTTGGCGTTGCCAGCGATTTCGGGGCTCTATTCGATATCACCGGGGACCGCATTGTAGAACATCTTTACCTCATTTTCTATACAGCAATGGGATTAGTCAGTTTCTGGGTTCCGGCAATATTTATTACCCGCAGTTTTCTGGTTGATACTCTGCGCAGTGTTGCCTACAGCCGGGAAGGAAAAACCCCCTTTGGTACCAAGACCATGATGAGATCAAAAATTTCGCAATTCCTAACCGCCTCCAGATTTAGCAGAGGAATTTACGGCGGCTCAAAAGTGGTGGCATTTGTACTGCTGGGACTGATATTAGCATTCACCAAGGGTTATGAAGAAGGAATCAACTGGATTTCTGAATCCTGGTTAAGCCCCCTAATATTAATTACCAATATCATTGTGTGGACAATGGTTGTTTTCAATCTAATTAGGGGAATACCGGTCTTGGTGGATGGTCGTTTTTACCTGTTTGAAAAATATCTACCACGCGAACTCAAATCGGATAGTTAGTCAATGGAGCAATGGGCTGTATTTGACGTGGATGGGACACTTTTTCCTGCTTCTTCTATGGAAAAGAGTTTCATCGGTTTCATGATAGGGAAGGGAGCGATCCCGGCACAAAATATATTCACCTATTTCTTTATCGGATTGCTGAAATCACTGTTGGAAGGTTATGAAGAAGGCTTTAAAAACAATAAATATTATCTAAAATATCTACCGGTCCAGCCGGTATTAAAAACTGCCGCAAAATTCGTACGACGGCAAATTTGGCCGCAAATATCAACCACTGGTCTGCAACGCATTGCTGAATACCGATCAAAAAACTACCGAATACTTATTATGAGTGGGTCTCCGGATATTCTGACTTATCCACTGGCAGAGATGATTCAACCGGATTTCACTATCGCAGCTGACCTGGAGATCCGGGATCAACAATTTACCGGAAAATTGAAAAACCTGCATCCCTATGGAAAGCGTAAATCCCAATTATTGGTTGAACATCAATCTGAGCTCCAGATTCAGTTTGATGAGTCAGTGGTATTTGCTAACCATCACGCAGACTACCATCATATGGCATTATTCGGGAAAGCAATTGCAGTTAATCCCACACCGAAATTGAAACTACTCGCCCGAAAACATCACTGGCAAACCGAGGTTTGGAAATAGTACATTAGCTTTAACAAACTCGATTCTAAAGTTCGGATTTGTTAAATAATTTGATAAATTTATAAAATCCCACGCTCCCTAAAGGATTCCCATAGGAAAAGCCGTAAAGGATATTGTCCACTGATTACACTGATTAACACGAATTGACATGAGACTATTAAATATCTTCATTTTGAAATAATATTAGGTAATAATTCGTGATAATCCGTGAAATTCGTGGACCGATTAAAAATATACCCGATACGCGTTCTTTGCGGTTAACGTGATGAATTATTCATAATAATTACTCCATTTAAACATTAAATCATTTTAGTTGCTGACGATAATATAGTAAATCCGAATTTCGAAAAGACCGGATCTTCATTCTTGTACAAAATATTCAAGGAAGGATATGAGACATTCATTCTGTAAAAACCATCCACAAAAAAGCAGCTCTTACAGATGTTTTCAATGCAAAAACGCAATATGTCAGGAGTGCCGTCACCATCTTACTCACCATTATTTTTGCAGCTATAAATGTTTTTTAAGCTATCAGTTCACGCATGTTCTGCAGAAACTCAAACCCTATACAGTTGGTATTCTTGCATTATCTCAAATAATTATATTTCTGATTCTTATCTCTCTGTTTATAAAATTAAATGACGAAGTTCCTGAAACCCTGACTTTAAAAGAAACGAACATCTCCGATTCGACATATTTTGCAAACCTTCAGGAATTTATCAACGATCGTTCCCTGGATTTTGAGGGATTAACCGCCAAATCTCTTGGCGAAAAAGCTGAACATCAGCATCTTATAGAATTGCCCCTGAAGAGAAACTCTGTTGTTAATATCTGGAGAAATGACATCCCGGTCATCACTGAGAATACTGGGCAGGATGAAACCCACCGTTTTTCGGTTCCTCTTGAATATGGCGATAATTCACTCAAGGTACTGGTTATCGATCAATCCCAGAAGATCACCATGAAACAACACTATTCCATCATGTATCGCAATCCCATGGTTGAATTATTCAGAAGATCTATACAGAGAGGTAATATCGATCGGAAAAAGTTGGCTATTACTTTTGATGCCGGATCTGATGATTCGAATACCCGGGAAATATTAAAGATTTTGAACCACCATCAATTAAACTGCACCCTCTTTCTAACCGGAAAATTTATGGAAGGAAATCCGGAGTTGGTGAAGGATATGATTGAAGCCGGTCATGAGATTGCAAATCATACCTATGATCATCCACATCTGACGACCTATGAACAAGACTTTCAGCATCAGTCACTTCCGCATATCAGCAGGGATTTTCTTCATCAACAACTGAAAAAAACTGACAGTGTATATTTTTCTATATCCGGAGAACATTTGAAACCCTATTGGCGGGCCCCATTCGGTGAGTATAATAATCAAATTCTGACCTGGGCCGCTGAAACTGGCTATCTGCATATTCACTGGACCGGAAGCTTCGATACCCATGATTGGGTGACCGATGAATCATCGCAGTTATATCGCTCACCGGAAGAAATTTTTGAGGATATTATGGCGATAGAAAACAAGCATCCGGCCGGCTTAAACGGAGTCATCGTGCTCATGCATTTGGCCTCAAATCGAGATGAAAATCATGTTTATGAAATATTACCGAAATTGATTGAAGCCATCCGAACCAAGGGTTACGCACTGGGTAACATAACCGATCTCTTAAATTAGAAATCAAAAAATTATGATTTGAAAATTCGCTCTCTTATCAAGTTCCTGTTGTCAAAATAGTCACTTGAATTTCCTCCTAATTTCCGAAAAATTTTATAGTTTGTTTAACTCATAAAATCCCACACTCCCGAAGGGATCCACATAGGAAGGCCGCAAAGGATATTGTCCACTGATTACACTGATTAACACGAATTGACACAAAACTATTAAATATCTTTATTGTGAAATAATATTAGATAATAATTCATGATAATCCCCGTCTGGCCATCGGACAGGGCGTGTAATTCGTGGACCAATTAAAATATAAAAAATGCCGGAATCGCGTTTTTTGCCTGTCCGGCGGCCAGTTTCGGGATCCTCTTCAAAACCATTAATTAGTTTTTATGGGG
>CBDUVK010000026.1:0-16775 GCA_965370645.1 uncultured bacterium | reverse complement strand
CAATCGCTCTTCTGACAAGAAATCTTTTAGGAAATGGGCCTCACGAAATAAACAGTATCCCTACAAATCAATGATCCTTTTACATCTTTCTGAACAACAAGAAAAGCTGGGTATTTTGGCCATTTACTCCCTGGCAGATGATGATTTCTCCTCTAATGATACTAAGGTTTTACACGAATTAGCTACCGATATTTCATCCGGAATTGTTTCGGTTCGTACTAAAGAACAGTTAACAAAAGCCCAGATAGAACTGCAGGAATCACAGCAGATGCTGCAACTGGTGATGGATACCATTCCCATTCGACTTTTCTGGAAGGACAAGAATTATAAATACTTAGGGTGCAATCAGGCCTGTGCGTCAGATGCCGGTTTGGAATCTCCGGAGCAGATTGTTGGAAAAAATGACTTCGAATTATCCTGGAAAGAAACCGCACCGCTCTATCGGGCGGACGACATGGAAATCATCCAGAAAAATATTTCAAAAGTAAATTATGAAGAACCGCAGGTGAGAGAAGATGGTACCTCCTCATGGGTGAGGACTACCAAAATACCGCTTCAGAATCAACAGGGAGAGATTATTGGATTATTTGGGAGTTATGAGGATATTACTGAAAAAAAGAGAGCAGAAGAAGCACTTTGGGAAAGTGAACGGCGCTACAAAATGGCAACCGATGCTGGCAGGGTTGGTGTTTGGGATCTGGATATCAAAACAGGAGAAATGTATATAGATCCCATCCTGAAAGCTCTTCTTGGTTACGATGACCACGAGATCGATAATCATCAGAAAGCCTGGGAAAAATTAATCCATCCTGAAGATCGGCCAAAGGTTAAAGAAGAAACATCGGCCTTTATCCAGGGAATGATTTCAAATTTTGATATACAATATCGTATGGTTCACCGGCAGGGTCAATTAAAATGGTTTAGCGTTCGTGGTACGGTATTGAAAGATAAAAATAACAAACCTTATCGAATGGTGGGTACAAATACAGATATAACAAATCAAGTTGAGATGGAACAGGAACAGGAAAATATGCGGACTCAACTGTTACAAGCCCAAAAAATGGAAGCGGTGGGTACGCTGGCGGGGGGCATGGCACACGACTTTAATAATCTTTTAACTACGATTAAGGGATATGCAGATATCTCTATTACCGGACTGAAGGAAGATGACGTTTTATATAGAAATTTTAAGCAAATTCAAAAGGCGGTGAAACGTGCAAGTGCACTCACCAATCAGTTACTCCTCTTCAGCCGCAAACAATTACCGGAGCCGGCCTCGATCAATATTAACGAAACCATAAAAAACTTGCTCATTCTGTTGGATCGTGTCATTAGCGAAGATGTCCATATTCAGACAGATCTCCACCCGGAAATCTGGAAGATATGGGCGGACGAAGGAAATATTGAGCAGGTTATTATGAATCTGGCGGTAAATTCCAGAGATGCGATGCCCCAGGGGGGTGATATCAAGATTAAAACGGAAAATGTAATTTTGAAGGAAGAGGATTGTATATCCATACCAAAGTCGCGGCCTGGACAATTTGTGCATTTGATCTTCTCGGATAATGGAATTGGAATGCGAATGGATGTGCTAAGACATATCTTCGAACCCTTCTTTACCACAAAGGAAATGGGTAAAGGAACAGGTCTGGGACTCTCAGTTATTTATGGAATCATTAGCCAACATCAGGGATGGATTAATGTTTCCAGTACAGAGGGTAAAGGAACTACTTTTGAGCTATTCATTCCGGCATCATTCGCAAAACCTTCAGAGGAATTGGAAACTCCAGTTGCCCAGAGTGATTTGCAGGGAAAGGGTGAGTTAATTCTTCTGGTTGAAGACGAAGAAGGTATCCGTGAATTTATCATTGGTTTGCTTGAAGATAATAATTATCAGGTACTGGCGGCTGCTAATTTTAGCGATGCACTTCAATATTTCAAAAAGTATAAAACCAAAATTGATTTAATTTTTACGGACGTGGTCCTGCCTGATCGAAGCGGTCTTGAACTGGTGGAAGAAATTTTAAAAGCGAATCCCAAAATTGGCACTATTCTTACCAGTGGCTATGCCGGTGATAAAACCAATTGGGAGCTTATCCAGGCTAAGGGATTCCGGTTCTTAAAAAAGCCCTTCGCAGTTTCGGAATTACTTTATGATATTTACCGGGAATTAAGGAAGTGAAATCCGATCATTTTCCGCATTCCTTTCACAAAATCCCGCATCTACTTTCTTGAATTGAAATAGACTGTTGTTTTTTGAGCAATACGGATTATTATTAATTTGAAATGAGGCAAACATTTCGCCAAAAATTCCGTAGATTCTGGAAAATTGGAGAGAAGATATGCTAAAATTTACACCTTTTCCGAGGATAACGAGATTGAATTTATTGCTTCATTCTTTACAATTAAATCTATTCGCAACAATCGGCATTTTCGTGGTGACTTTTTCTTGTATTAATTTTCTCCCCTCTGACGGAATATCACAAGCCCTGAATTTTCCTACCAAAACGGCAGGTATTAGTATCGGCAATTCGAAATTATTTAATGGGTTGAGGATAAACTTTCGTGATCGAAATGTAGATCAAATAAATGGCCTGAATATCACTTTATGGCAGAGCAAACAGAACAGAGATGCGCAGGTGAACGGTATTTCCCTGGGAATATTACCCACTGCCGGCTATTTACGGGGTATCAATTTAGGTGTCGTTGGAATTGCAGGAGAGTATGAGGTGCGAGGTATAACCCTGGGTATTTTAGGTGCAGGTTCAGGTGACAAATTGTGTGGTTTGGGAGTAGGTGGTTTGGGTTTAGGTGCGGGAGGGGACGTGAGAGGTATTTTTCTGGGAGGTCTGGGTGTGGGAAGTGGTGCTAATATAACCGGTATCGCGCTGGGGGGTCTCGGTTCGGGTGCCGGGGGAGATATCACCGGCATCACTATCGGGGGTTTAGGAGCAGGTTCGGGCGGCAATATTACCGGATTGGCTGTTGGAGGTTTGGGTGTAGGTGCCAGTGGAAGCCTGAATGGAATCTCTTTAGCAATACTTGGTGCCGGAGCTGGTGAAAATATTACCGGTATATCCCTGGCAGGTTTGGGAACCGGGGCTGGTCGCAATATTACCGGTCTAGTCTTTGGCGGTTTGGGTGCCGGCGCAGGGGAAAAAATAACTGGCATCGCCATCGGAGGTCTGGGTGTGGGTGCCCCCTCTATCAATGGTCTTGCAATTGGTGGATTTGGTTCCGGGGGAGATGAAGTGCAAGGAGTTGCCCTGGCACTCGGTTGGCTGAGAGTATCGGATGGCGGCTATTTAAAAGGATTCTCTGCCGCAGCCTTTAATCAAATCAAAGGTACCCAGAGTGGATTCTCACTGGGAATTTTTAATTATGCCCGACATCTCAATGGGATACAAATCGGAATACTCAACTATGTGAGGGATAATCCAGCACCATTTAAAATTCTACCTATTTTAAATGCCCATTTTGATTAGTGTTTTGATCTAAAAGTAGACACAGGCAAATCAGATCCTGGTATTATTCACTCTTGCTGTTCTTACTACTTAAACCGATTTGATAAATCAAAATCATATCTGCTAACCTCCCGTTTTTGCAAAATGGAAACGTCTTGTAAAAATAACCAAATCTGTCTATATTTTTGGCGGTTAGATAGGAGCTGATTCGATGAAATCCATTCTGGTTACCGGAGGTGCCGGGTTTATCGGTAGTAATTTTGTGCGTTATATGGTTAATAAATACCCTGACTATAAAATTATGGTGCTCGATGCACTTACCTATGCCGGTAATCTTGAAAATCTTCAGGATATTGAAAGCTGCGATAATTATGAGTTTCACCATGGGAATATCTGCGATTCCAAGATTGTAGAAAAATTGATGCAAAATGTAGCAGTGGTAATTAACTTTGCCGCGGAAACCCATGTGGACCGGTCTATTCTGGAGGCAGGTAGTTTCATTCAAACCGATGTGGTTGGTACATTTACACTACTGGAAACGGCTAGAAAGTTTCACATTGAAAGATACATTCAAATTTCCACTGACGAGGTTTACGGTTCTATTGAATCCGGTTCTTTTACAGAAGAGAGCATACTACAACCTAACAGCCCTTATTCCGCGAGTAAGGCCAGCGGTGACTTACTGGTTCGGGCCTATTATAAAACATATGGTGTACCGACAATTATCACACGCAGTTCCAATAATTTTGGACCTTACCAATATCCTGAAAAACTTATTCCGCTTTTTATCACCAATGCCATGGAAGATGAACCGCTACCGCTTTACGGTGATGGTAAAAATGTGCGAGACTGGTTATATGTGCTAGATAATTGTGAAGCAATTGATGTCGTTTTGCATCGCGGGGAAAATGGAGAGATATACAATATTGGTGGCGGACATGAGATGCAGAATATCCAGATCACGCATCTGATACTAAAGCATCTTGGAAAACCTGAATCACTGATAAAACCAGTCGCAGACCGTCTGGGACACGACCGGCGTTACTCCGTTGATATCAAAAAAATGGAGAAACTGGGCTGGGAACCTAAACATCGTTTTGAAGAAGCCATGACAGAGACCATCAACTGGTATTTGGAAAATGAGGCCTGGTGGCGGCGAATTAAAGAAAAACAGGAAGAGTTTAAAAAATTCTACCAGGATTACTATAAAAGCCTGACACCAAAATCACAATAAAAAATAGATTTGGGTCCCAAATTTTCTTAAGAATAGCTGATGGGCTGCTGATAGATATGACTTTTTGGGGTGGGTAGTCCCAATTGGGGAAATTTGCTATACAAGTTCTTTGCAAACGCCCAATCTATATCCAGGCTGTTTTGAGGGCTTGTTCCCAGGATTTTCTCCCATATATCCTGACTTTCCATACAAAAATAGATAAATACATCACCCAGGTGCTGACGTAAAGCCTTTACAATGGCTTGAAACATCGCTATCCGTAACGGTTTTATGTAACGGATTTTTCCGTCCAGGCCGGTAATTTGTTCTCCGGTTAATATCTGACTTCCCGGAAATCGTTCCTGAATAATTGGCTTGAGCCGAGGAGGAAAGCGAAAAGTTCCCAGGCTAATCCAGGCGATCCTGCTGGGAGTCACATACTTCGCGATTTGTTCAATGAGATGGTCATATGATCCCCAGCCCGTTGATTCATAAATAATAGGATCGAAATGAAGCCCAATTAAAAATCCCTTATCTATCGCTTTCTTTGCGGCTATTAATCGATCCCTTAAACTGCTCGATTTATGTTCATCCGTTCTAATCAGATTTTGTGGATTGACCGACCAGGAGAGTACCACCCTTTCTGAAGATTCCTGTAGTAGATGGTTAATATGATCGGTTTTACTCTTAAGCTCTAAGATTACATTGGGAAACTCCGGGAGTTGTTCTATGATTTTTGCAGATAGGCCTGTTACCGGATCTAAAGCCAGGCTATCCGTTAATTCACCGGTGCCTATTCGTAAAATTCTTTCTGGATTGAGCCGGGAGAGGGATCTTATTTCTTCAAAAAGTTTATCGAAGTTGGTATATACGGTGATCAACGGATTATTTATATAGGCCTGCAAAATACAATATGTACAATCTATGGGACAATTAGTGCTTTCATTGATGACCAGATAGTTACAACAGCGATAACTTTCCGCGGTTCCCGGGCACGGTTTTAAAAATTTACCTTTGAAATGAGTTAACCAGAGGGTCTGTTTTCCTTCCGAGATGGATAAATTCTTTGTTCTTTCCAGAATTCGATCGTTCTCATTAATAATTTCATAAGGAACCTGTGGATAATGGGACCGTATGCGAGCGGTTATTTCATCATCTTGAGCATCCCTATCGATATATATTTGTTTGAATTTAAATATCATATCTTGGAGTTTAACTTCGTTTAAGAATTTGAAGGAAAGAGACGGGTATAATACAAGATCTGACTTGACAAGAATTGAGAAAATTCAGCCCACATTTTTAACTTCAGAGGGTGTGTGATTCTTTTTTTCTTGGTTCTGAATGGATTGGTTTTCTGTGTTTTGCATGGCTTCAATAAAATCATTCGCCAGTTTTGGATCAAACTGTGAACCGGCGTTTTTATGGATTTCCTCCAGAGCCTTTAGTTTCCCCAAGCCTTTACGATATACCCGATCAGTCGCAAGCGCTTCATAGGCATCTAAAATAAATAGAATGCGTGAAAAGAGGGGTATTGCATTGCCCTGTAATCCATCCGGGTAACCTTTCCCATCGTATCTTTCGTGGTGATGCCTTACAATGGATGCCACTTCAGATAATTCTTCAATTTCTCCCAGGATCTCGCTACCGATCAGGGGGTGATCCTTCGCTTTATTCATTTCAATATCCTCCAGGCTGTCCGCTTTTTTGAGGATATTATCAGGCATTCCGATTTTCCCAATATCATGCAGTGATGCAGACAATTGTAAAGTATATCTTCGCCCGTTGTCCAGCCCCAGTTTATCCGCCATCATCATGGCCAGTTTTACAACTCTCTGGGAATGCCCGTAGGTGTAAGGGTCCTTGGCATCCAGTGCTCTCATGAGTGCTTTCAGTGCCTTCAATAGAGTATCGGCTTTGTTTTCCTGCAGCATTCGCTTCTCGATTTTTTTTCTTTGCAGGTTCCTTTCAATGACTACCGGTAATTCCCCGATGCTCACCGGTTTCACGAGATAATCGCTTACGCCAATCTCCAATGCCTTTTTAACCAGAGAAAGATCATTTAGACCGGTTATGAGAACGATAGGAATGTCCAGATACATTTTCATGATCTGCTGCGAAAGTTCCAAACCCGACATGCCGGGCATATTCAGATCGGAGAGAATAATATCTAATTTTTTCTGACGAACAATGTCTAAACCACCGGTGGCTGAGTAGGACAGATATACTTTATAATTAAGATGTTTAAGAGCATATTGAATCATCTCACCATAATCAATATCATCCTCAATGATCAGAACAGTTTTCTGTTTTTCTTTTTCCATCAGCTAAAGGCCTCTATTCCGGTTAAATTATTGCCAATAATTAAGGTATGGATATCATGGGTACCTTCGTAAGTTTTTACCGATTCCAGATTATTCATATGCCGCATGGTTTGATACTCAGATACAATGCCATTGGCCGCTAAAATATCACGTGCCTTTCTAGCAATCTCAAGGGCCTGGTATACATTGTTCCGTTTCGCCAGGGAAACCTGTACATGATTCATCTGTTTATTATCCTTTAATCGACCCAGCTGCAGAACCATTAGTTGTCCCTTGGTGATTTCAGTTGCCATATAGACCAATTTATCCTGAACCAGTTGAAAGGACCCAATCGGTTTATCAAACTGAATACGGGTTAATGCATAATTCAAAGCTTCATCGTAACATGCCATAGCCGCACCAAGTGCGCCCCAGGCTATGCCATATCTGGCCTGGGTTAAACAGGCTAAAGCATTTTTTAATCCGGTGGTCTCGGGAAGAAGGTTTTGCAATGGGATTTCACAATCCTGAAAAACCAGTTCCGAAGTAACGGATGCCCGCAACGAGTGCTTGTTTCTTATTTCCGGAGCAGAGAAACCCTTGGTTCCTTTTTCTACCAGGAAACCTCTTACGGTATTATCCAATTTTGCCCAAACCACCGCGACATCAGCAATGGTGCCATTGGTAATCCACATTTTTGCGCCATTGAGGATGAAAGAATCGCCCACTTGTTTGGCGTGGGTCTTCATCCCTCCCGGATTAGAACCAAAATCCGGTTCGGTTAATCCGAAACAGCCAATTTTTTCACCCGTAGCAAGTTTGGGTAACCAGTGTCTTTTTTGCTCTTCTGATCCCCAGGTATAAATCGGATACATGACCAGGGCTCCCTGTACAGAAGCAAAACTTCGCAATCCACTATCACCGCGTTCCAGCTCCTGCATAATAAGTCCATATGCCACATTATTGATGCCGGGACAGCCGTATTCGGTCGGTAGATTGGATCCTAATAGTCCCATCTCACCTATTTGGGGAACAACAGAGAGGGGGAATTCAGATTTCTGGTATGCTTCTTCTATGATCGGTATATATTGCTCTGTGACCCACCCTCTTACTGAGTCCTGAATCATTTTCTCTTCTTCACTCAGCAGAGAATCTATTTTATATAAATCCAGACTTTCAAACTTTTTCATTCCTTATCCACGAGTGTCATCTGCTGGTCAGCGTTCATTAGGTATTTATATAATTGAACAGCAGTTAAAGGTTTAGGCTGATTTTTTGGATTTCCCAAATTTCAGTATTGGTTCTGCTCCCCCTCGTATTACCTCTTCGGTTATGAGACATTCCGCAACATTTTCCAATGAAGGAATTTTAAACATGATATCCAGCATAACTTTCTCAATTATCGAACGTAAACCCCGAGCACCTGTTTTCTTGCTCAACGCCAGCCGAACGATCTCAAGCAGTGCCTTTTCAGTGAACTTCAGTTCGATTTCTTCCAGTTCAAACAGTTTCTTATATTGTTTAATAATTGAATTTTTCGGCTCAACCAGAATGGAAAGCATCTCATTTTCAGATAGATCGGTTAATCCGATAAGAACCGGGAGACGGCCGACAAGCTCAGGTATAAGTCCAAATTTTAATAAATCCTCAGGTTCAACCACTTGAAAGAGATCGGTATCACTCATCTCGCTTTGAGATTCAATATCTGCAGCAAATCCTATCACCTTTTTCCCAATCCTTCGGCGAACAATATCAGATAGTCCATTAAACGCACCACCGACAATAAAAAGAATGTTCTGAGTATTAATATTGACCATAGGTGCTTCGGGATGTTTTCTTCCTCCTTTTGGCGGGATGGCAGCAACGGTACCTTCCAGGATCTTCAGAAGAGCCTGCTGAACCCCTTCTCCTGAGACATCCCTGGTAATAGAGGGACTGCCCGATGTCCGGGCTATTTTATCGATTTCATCAATATAAACTATTCCCCGTTCTGTTGCCTCAATATCGAAATTAGCTGCGTGATATAGTCTGACTAGAATATTTTCCACATCCTCTCCTACATAACCGGCCTCCGTAAGGGTGGTGGCATCGGAAATTGAAAAGGGGACGTGCAGCATCCGAGCGAGTGTCTGTGCTAACAGAGTTTTCCCTACGCCGGTTGGACCAATCAATAGAATGTTACTTTTCTCTATTTCAATATCATCATTCCAGCTCCCCATCATGATACGCTTATAGTGGTTATAAACAGCAACCGAAATCGCGCGCTTGGAAAGCTCCTGGCCGATAACATACTCATCCAGGAAAGATTTTATTTTTTGAGGTTTTGGAAGTTCAAAACGGCTGGTTTGAAAATTCTGATATTGGGTCTGCTTTAGAATTTGATTGGCACTGCGGATGCATTCAGTGCAGATGCTGGCATTTACCCCGGTGATAAGTTGTCCCACCTGGTCGGCATGTTTCCCGCAAAAGGAGCAACGTGCCTCATGGTCAAAGTTTTGATTTTTTTTGGTCATTTATCCCATCTCACTAAGTTAAAGGCTTTAACTATTCTTTCGCTTTCTTATTCTTTTCTTTGCCACGTTTAGTTAGAATTTCATCAATTATCCCGTAAGTCTGGGCCTCCTTCACATCCATAAAAAAATTACGATCGGTATCCTTGGCAATTTTTTCCAGCGGTTGTCCGGTTTTCTCAGCTAATATTTTGTTAAGGCGTTCCCGAATTTTAAGAATCTCTCTAGCATGAATATCAATATCTGTTGCCTGGCCTTCCACGCCACCCATGGGCTGGTGGATCATAATCCGGGAATTGGGCAGAGCAAATCGTTTTCCCGGTGCTCCGGCAGCCAATAGTACTGCCCCCATGCTTGCTGCCTGACCCATACAAGTCGTAACCACATCCGGTTTTATATATTGCATGGTATCTAAGATTGCCATTCCGGAAGTTATAATTCCCCCGGGACTATTTAGATAGAGATAAATCTCTTTATCCGGATCATCAGCTTCTAAAAAAAGCAATTGAGCGATGACTAGACTTGCTATATTATCATCAATGGGTGTGCCTAAAAAGATAATACGTTCTTTTAATAAACGGGAGTAAATGTCAAATGCACGCTCGCCACGCCCTGTTTGTTCAATCACCATCGGTATTAATGCCATTTATCTTTCCTCTTGTCTGATAATAGTTAGTTTATTCGAATACTTAATTATGATTATTTCATATCTAAAGCCGGTTCCCTCATGGGGAAAATTTCTGTAATCTCAGCATTACTTTTAAGAAATTCGATGATTTTCCGTTCCAATAGGTCTTCTTTGAGATGTCCCAGATAGTGTTGATCATTTTTAGCTTGTTTCTTTACTTTTTCATCTAAACCGGAGCTTTCTATCATCGTTAAAACTTCCTCATCTGACACAGTAATATTTTCAGACTGAATTAATTTCTTTTTTGAGAAATGCCAGCGCAGATTGTGTATTGCCGATACCCGGTATTCTTTATGAAGCGACTCTTCATCGATGCTTTGCTCTTTGGATTGCTTTTTTATATCCTTGATCATCTCCTGCAGGTAATTTTCAACCATGGTGGGAGGAACTTCAAAAGGATTTTCTTTAAGAAGTTCATCGATAAGACGCTGCTGAAATATTTGCTCGCTGCGGTTCGCTATATCAAGTTCAATATTTTTACGCATTCTCTCTTTGAGTTGACTCAGATTTTTAATATTCTCATCATCAAGATTATTTACGAAATCGTCATTGAGCTCCGGAATTTCTTTTTCTTCAATCTTGGTTACCTGGATTTCCAGGGAAGTAACCTGTGGCTGGCTTTTTTTACTTGCAGGGTCAGCGGGAATTTCTTTCCTTACGATCCTTTTTTCCCCTTTGCGAATCCCTTCCAGTTGTAACTCAAGATCTGGATCAAATTCACCTTTTCCTAAATTAACATGCAGATTTTCATATTTTTTACCTACCAGGGGAAGATCACCACTATCTAATTCCTGGGCATTGAAGTGAACATAGTGGCCTTTTTCAGCCTGATCGATTTCTTTTACAGTTGCGTATTGTTCTCTCAGCTGTTCTAAAGCTTCATTTACCATCTGATCAGTTACTTCCACAACATCCTTTTCGACCTTCAGACCTTTATATTTTTTCAACTCGATTTCCGGTTCCACCTCAACCTCAATCTCAAGTTGCAGGCCGGATTGAATATCTGTGAATGTTAAATTAGTGATCTTTCCTTCCGAAACCGGTACGATTTTAGTTTCATCCAGAGCTTTCCTGTAAAATACTCTTAAGGCCTCTTCTATGAGATCTTGCTGAATCAGATCGCTATGCCGCTTTTTTACAATATTCAACGGTGCCTTTCCCGTGCGAAAACCGGGAATTTCAGAGCGGCGCTGATACTTCCGCAGAACCTGCTGCTCCAGGGGAATTAGTTCTTGGGATGAAATGTCAACCTTCAACTTCTTAGCGCAGGAATTAATATTTTCAACAACGGTTTGCATAGATATCCTTCAAAAAAATATGCATAAATTAACAAGTTTCTAATTTAATATCACACCGTAGATTTTGCAAGTCATGAGATATTCACCAAAACCTGATATAGGCAAAGATGAAACAATATGCAATCCTTTCAGGCTGGCACACGAAAAACTGAGAAAAGAATTCCTGTAGCAACAATATTTTTATTTGCTTTTATTAGCTATTCATTTAAATTAAAAAAGATAGCGCAAGAAATGAAAAATCAAATGCGAAAAATTTTCATTATCACGGTAATCTCCCTCTCGATTTTTTACTGTGAGAAAAAGGAAGAAACCGGTGTTTTAAAGATCCCACCCGGATCCCCTGCATTTTTCCAAACAGAACTTCCCCGGCCCATTCTGAGCGAACACGAACATTTCACCGAGTTATATTGGCAGGCCTGGAAAATTTTACACGACAAAATCAGACATGGTACACCTGCCAATGGATTTGTTGCAAAATATATTGACGAGGGATTCAACGAACTTATTTATCAATGGGATTCCTGCTTCATGGCCCTGTTTGCAATGTATGGCGGTTCGGGATTCCCGGCTATGCAGACCCTGGATAATTTTTACCAAAAACAACGATCGGACGGATGGATATGTCGGGTATACTGTGAGAGTAATGGAGATCCTGCTCATCTTCCAACTGAAATTGAGCCAATGATTAATCCACCACTGTTTGCCTGGGTCGAATGGAAATATTATTTGATAACCGGAGACTCTTCCCGCTTCAGCCGGATATTGCCAATCCTGGATGCCTATTTTAAATGGATTGATAGCAATTGCAGAGGAATAGATCGGGCAGCTGGATTATATTTTACCACGCATCTGGGTAGTGGGATGGATAATTCCCCCCGGGAGGGAATCGAACAGGGTGGATGGATTGATCTTTCTGCACAAATGGCTCTCTTTGCAAAATATCTGATGTTTATCGCTGAAGAACTGGGTGAAGAAACATTAAAATCACATTACAGAGAGAAGTATCAGGAATTAGGGCGGACTATCAATAGTTATTTGTGGGATGAGGATAAGGGATTCTATTTTGATTTGACTCATTCCGGAAAGAAGATCGAAGTAAAAACGGCTGCAGCCTTCTGGACCCTGGCAGCCGAAGTCGCTTCCTTCCCCCAGGCCCGCAGCCTGGCGCAGCATCTTCAGAATCCGGATGAATTTTATCGACAACACCTGTTTCCTTCTCTATCTGCGGACCATCCGGCCTATGATGCGCAGGGCTTTTATTGGAGAGGGGGAGTCTGGGCGCCGTTGAATTATATGATCATCAAGGGATTGGATATGTATCCATTGCGGGGACTTGCCATAATGGCTTCCATGAACCACCTGCAGAATTTATACGATGTATACCAGAATTTTAATCCGGATACAACGCGGATTAACCCATCTGAACGGGATGGAAGCTATCAGACAATCTGGGAAAGTTATGCACCTGATATATCAAGACCCGCAACCCGTTGGGATGGAAAATATCTGGTGCGTCAGGATTTTGTCGGGTGGTCCGGTCTGGGCCCCGTTGCTTTGCTGTTGGAAAATATCATTGGATTGCAGCCGGTAGCTCCGGAAGATAAACTGTATTGGGATTTGCGCCTGCGGGAGAGACATGGGGTCGAAAATTATCGATTTGGAGACAATGTTGCAGATATCCTTTGCGAATCGAATGATCTGCCAGCCGGCCCGGCTATAATCACAATTCGATCCAACAGTTCATTTGAACTCATGATTTCCAGTCAGATAGGAAAAAATACCTTTCAGATTGCCGAGGGTTCCCAGGTTATAAAAATTGAATTTTAATGTTTCTGCAATCACTTAAAAGCATGGTGGTTGATATTGCCCGCTCCCAAAATCTCCGGTTGTTTCTCTAGTTACACTTCAGTATCTTTACAACTCAATTTTGCCATAATTCGGAGGTGCCGTTGACCAAAAATTTAATGACCAGTGTATCGGGAATCCGAGGAATCGTTGGCCAAAGTCTGACACCTGAAACCATAATCAAATATGTATCCGCATTCGGACAAAGGAGTGCCGGGAAGAAAATTGTAGTGGGTGGCGATCCCCGGGTCAGCTCCCATTTCATACGGCCACTTATCCTGGGAACCCTGCAAGCATGTGGGTGTGATGTGATTGATGTG
Source organism: uncultured bacterium (assembly GCA_965370645.1). Taxonomy (GTDB): domain Bacteria; phylum Calditrichota; class Calditrichia; order RBG-13-44-9; family RBG-13-44-9; genus RQOF01. The sequence continues at coordinate 3,137 of CBDUVK010000026.1, read as the reverse complement.
GGAATCGCTCCGACACCTACTATAGAAATTGCAGTTAAAACTTTACAAGCTGCCGGCGCTATTGCCATTACTGCAAGTCATAATCCTATAGAATGGAACGGAGTTAAATTTATCGGACCAGATGGCATGTTCTTGCCTGAGCGGGAGATATTCGGACTCTTCCGGGAGGCTGATAAACGCAAGCGAGCATATGCCAGCTGGGATAAATTGGGCAATATAGAGCAGTATAACAATGCGGTGGAAGATCATTTGGCGTTGATACTGAATCTTCCTTACCTTGAAATTGATAAAATTCGCAGAAAAAAGTTTAAAATCGCCCTGGACTGTGTCAATGGTGCCGGTGGGACCATAATACCTCTGTTGCTGGATAGACTGGGTTGCGAGGTTGTTCCTCTTAATATCGAAACCACCGGAATATTCGCGCACAATCCGGAACCTGTGCCCCAAAATTTGCTGGATCTGGCTGTAGCTGTAAAAAGTCATAAGACTGATCTGGGTATTGCGGTGGATCCCGATGTAGATAGAATGGCTATGATTTCCAATGAAGGAAATCCTCTGGGGGAGGAGTATACACTGGCCCTTGCCGTCAAGTATCTATTGAGTAAAAAACTCGGTTATGTGGTAGTTAATCTCTCCACCTCGCGGGTTATTGATGAAATTGCCCAATACTATAATGTTTTACTGTTTAAGACGAAAGTAGGCGAAATCAATGTATCTCTGAAGATGCAAGAGGTCGAAGCGGTAATTGGGGGTGAAGGTAATGGCGGTGTGATCCTGCCCGAGGTTCATCTTGGAAGAGATGCCGCGACAGGGGTAGCCCTTGTGCTTCAAGCTCTGACTGAATTTAACGGTTCAATCTCCGAATTGAAACAGTCCCTGCCCCAGTATTATATTTTGAAGGACAAGGAATCTATAAAAAATATAGATTCTGATCGCGTGATTGAGCATTTTAGTGAAAAATACCAGAATGAACAGCTTGACTTAACCGATGGCTTACGAATTGACCGGGCGGATTCCTGGATTCATTTAAGAAAATCCAACACTGAACCGATTATACGCTTAATCGTGGAAAGCCGAACACCCGAAATTTCATGGAGAATTCTGCAGGAACTCAAAGAAGAGATACAGAGCATTCAAACCTCCTGAATATTTCTGGTTTTATATAAATTACGCCTCTATTCTTTTTGGTCAGAGGCGTATTTTATTAGAAGCGTACTTTAGTAAAGAGATGTAAGAGGTAATTTAAAACAGGTTCCTTCAATGACCCCATATGAGATTATTCGCAAGAAAAGAGACGGTGAGGTACTGACAAAAGAGGAGATCTTTTATCTGATTGACGAATTTATGCGCGGCAGTATCAAAGAGTATCAAATCTCCGCTTTTCTCATGACAGTTTTTTATAACGGTCTTAATGAGGAAGAAACATTGCTTCTCACGGAAGCATACATTCGCTCCGGAAAAACCATCGATCTTTCCCATATACCTGGTGCTAAAATTGACAAGCACAGTACAGGTGGGGTGGGTGATAAAGTGTCTATTGTACTGGCGCCACTGGCTGCCAGTCTGGGGATACTGGTTCCCATGGTATCCGGAAGAGGATTAGGACATACCGGTGGAACCCTGGACAAACTGGAATCGATACCCGGTTTTCAAGTAACCGGGAGTGTGCAGCGTTTTCAGAAACAGATCAAGGAGATTGGTGTTGCCATGTTCGGCCAATCTGAATCTATTGTTCCCGCCGATCGCAGAATCTATGCATTAAGAGACGTCACAGCCACTGTAGATTCCATTCCTCTAATCACGGCAAGTATTATGAGTAAAAAATTAGCTGCCGGAATTGATGGGTTGGTTCTGGATGTGAAGGTAGGAAATGGTTCTTTTATTCCAGAAATATCGCAAGCACAAAAACTGGCACATAGTTTAATTAAAGTCGGTGAGGCATTCCGGAAAAAAGTTACCGTTTACTTAACCTCAATGGATCAGCCACTAGGATTTAAAATTGGAAATTGGCTGGAAATTGAGGAGTGCCTGGATTGTCTCAAAGGAAAAGGACCACAGGATCTGCTAAATATCACAATTGAGTTAACCAGTGAAATGCTTGTCCAGGCTGGTCTCACCAGTGACATGAGAGACGCCCGGAAGAGATGTTTACAGGCTCTGCAAGATGGGAGAGCTTTCGATAAGTTCTTAGAGATTGTTCATACACAGGGGGGTAATATTCAATTTTTGCTTCAGCCTGAAAAATTTTCGCGTGCGCGATATGTGAAAAATATGAGAGCATCTCAAAATGGTGTAGTATCAGGTATTGATACTTATCAGATCGGTTTAGGCGGTATCCATCTGGGTGCAGGACGGCTTACTGCGGAGGCAAAAATCGATCCGGATGCGGGTATCATTCTGCATAAAAAAATTGGGGATTCGGTTAAAAGTGGGGAACTCCTGCTGGAGCTCCATAGTAATAAACGTCCATCCTTAAAAGCTGCTGAAATGCAATTGAAGGATGCGATCAAAATTGAACAGAAAGAAATGAGGCCACCTAAACTGATTCTGAAGCGATTGAGTGAGACGAAAAAATAGATGCGGGAGAAGAAATTCTGGAGTTTTCATAAAAAAATTAACAACTTATCGAAAGAACAGAACTTTTCTGTCGATTATTAATTTAATGAATGTGATCCAGTTCAATGGTCACTCAAAATTTGGTGTTATATTTATTTTACATGTTCTTTAAATTTAATTTGCATTTGTAACATTGAAATTTTAAATTCCTGAGCCAAAAAAACAAGAGAGGATGCGTATCGGAATTTGTTAAGGATTTATATTTTTAATTAATTTAATTAGTTGTACGAACAGCAAATTTATCCTTAGCAAAATGTGTACTGCATCCAACATTTACAACCGAATGTACGATGGATATGTGCACATTCGGTTTTTTTGTTTTAAAGACGGAGGTTTAGTATGAAATCGATCATTTTAACTTTGACCATATTGATGGTAATACCGGCCCTTGTGTATGACCTTCATGCACAGGGAGAGGCAACTGTTCTCTTCCTTATTATCAATCCCGGCGCCAGACAAGGAGGAATGGGAGAAGGCGGCGTTGCATTAGCAGATGATGCGACGGCCATATATTGGAATCC
>CBDUVK010000025.1:0-16963 GCA_965370645.1 uncultured bacterium | reverse complement strand
TGAACATGCATCCGATTTTCAGCTTCATCAAAAACTATCGAATGAGGGCCGTCCATCACATCATCAGTAATCTCATCCCCGCGATGCGCCGGTAAACAGTGCATCACCTTCACATCAGATTTAGCAAACTTGAGAAGATTGGAATTCAGCTGATAGGGCTGGAATATCATCTTTCTTTTTTCAGTTTCTACTTCCTGTCCCATGCTTGCCCAGACATCGGTATAAACCACATCAGATTTTTTTACCGCTTCTTCGGGATCGCTCAGAATTTCAATCTGACTTAATCCGGCACTCTGGGCATTCTTATAGGTTTGAGCATCCGGTTCATAATTGCGGGGAGTGCAGATGACCAGATGCATCGGAATTTTAGAAGCAAAATTGATCCAGGAAGTGGCAACATTGTTTCCGTCACCGATATATGTCACTTTAATATTCTCAATTGTATCGAGATGCTCCAGAATAGTAAAAGCATCCGCCATAATTTGGCAGGGATGATTATAATCTGTCAGTCCGTTAATCACCGGTACTGTAGCGAATTCTCCCAGCTCTTCAATATCGGAATGTGCAAACAGGCGTGCCATGATCAGGTCATTATAACGGGAGATCACCCGGGCAATATCTTTCACAGCCTCCCGTTTTCCAATTCCGATGTCACTCGGTGCCAGATACAGGGCACTTCCACCTAACTGAAAAATACCTGTTTCAAAAGAAATCCGGGTACGGGCTGATGGTTTGGCAAAGATCATCGCCAGGGAATATCCCTTCAAGAGATGATGTTCCTGACGTTTTTTGGTTTTATTCTTCAACTCCCGGGTTAATTCAAAAATTTCGTAAATTTCCTCACTGGTCAAATCAGCAATCGATAGAAAATCCTTCTTCACTTCTTCCTCCAGTCTTTCCGGTTAGATTTTCTCGCTTCCAACTTACAGAATATATTTTCTTAAATCCTCATCTTCTATGATATCTTTCAATATATCTTTGACAAACTTCTGGTCTATGACAACTTTTTTCTTATTGATTTCAGGTGCCTGAAAGAGAATATCCTCCAACAGTTTGCTCATGATGGTATGAAGTCTCCGGGCACCGATATTTTCCGCTTTGTTGTTCACAAAACTGGCAAGTTCCGCAATTTCTCTGATGCCTTCAGAGGTATATTCCAATTCAATTCCATCAGTTTTCAACAGTTCCGTGTACTGTTTGACGAGTGCATTCTCCGGCTCCTGTAATATGCGCACGAAATCTTCGGTATTAAGGCTGTCCAATTCTACGCGGATGGGAAAGCGACCTTGCAGCTCCGGGATAAGGTCGGAAGGTTTGGCAATATGAAAGGCTCCGGAAGCGATAAAAAGAATATGGTCGGTTTTTACCATACCATATTTAGTAACAACCGTTGTTCCTTCCACCACCGGAAGGAGGTCTCTTTGCACACCTTCTCTGCTTACATCGGGACCATGACCACCTTTTACGCCGGTGATTTTATCTATCTCATCCAGAAAGATAATACCCGAATTTTCAACCCGTTTTATAGCTTCCTTGATCACATTGTCCATATCGATTAATTTTTGAGCCTCTTCCTGGGTAAGTATGGTGAGCGCTTCTTTAATTTTCACCTTTCTTTTCTTGGTCTTTTTGGGCATGAGATTACCGAACAGTTCCCGCATATTCAGTCCCATCTCTTCGATCCCAATGGGAGAAAAAATCTGCATCATCGGCATGGAATCTGAGGACATGTCCAATTCGACTTCACGGTTATCCAGCTTGCCCGCCAACAGCATCTCCCGGAATTTTTTACGGGTATTATTGGTCTGATCCTCGTGGTATTCGGCAGCAGGGGTTTCATCGGTTTCAAGCAGCCGCGATGGCTCGGGGACCTTCGCTTTTGGGAGAAGTATATCCAGCAACTTCTCGATAGCAGCCTCATGAGCCTTTCCCTGAACCGCGACCGTCATTTCCTCCCGGACCATATTAACCCCGATATCCACCAGATCGCGGATCATACTTTCCACATCCCGCCCAACGTATCCTACCTCGGTAAATTTTGATGCTTCCACTTTACTAAAAGGTGCCTGAGACAGCCTGGCCAGGCGACGACTTATTTCGGTCTTACCAACTCCGGTAGGCCCAATCAGAATGATGTTATTGGGCATAATCTCTTCCCGCAAGTCAGATGTCACCTGCTGACGCCGCCAGCGGTTACGCAGGGCGATCGATACCATCCTTTTGGCTGCGTTTTGACCAATTATAAATTTATCAAGTTGCTCAACAATCTGTCGTGGTGTGAATTCACGAACCTTTTTATCCATATGATCTCTCCGTTCTCCTGGCTACTCTATGGTTTCCATGGTAATATTTTCATTGGTATAGATACAGATTCCGGCCGCAATCTTCATGGCCGTCTGTGCTATCTCCTTGGCGTTCATTTCAGTATGCTGGACCAGTGCCCGTGCAGCCGCCAAGGCATAGGAACCACCGGATCCGATGGTAACAATCTTATCATCCGGTTCAACTACATCTCCGGTACCGGATATAATCAGGGCGCTGTCTTTATCCAGAACGGCCAGCATTGCTTCCAGCCGCCTTAAATATTTATCCATGCGCCATTCCTTGGCCATCTCAACCGCTGCGCGTGTAAGATTTCCATTATATTGCTGGAGTTTTTCCTCGAATCTTTCAAAAAGTGCAAAAGCGTCCGCCGAGGCGCCGGCAAAGCCGGCAATAACTTTTCCGTCATACAGACGTCTGATCTTAATACTACCATGTTTCAGGACAGTATTATTCAATGTGACCTGTCCATCCCCGGCAATGGCCGCCTGGCTCTTATGAATAATACCCAGGATCGTAGTACTGCGAATTTTTTGCTTTTTCATATGATTCAATTACCTTTAATATTTTTCGTAGATTCAATAATTTAAACATTTTTAGCAAAGATGCCAACCCGTCCATAAAAATATGGGAGGGCTCTGAGGTTAAAAACCGACTTGAGGCAAATAGTTTCCTGTAAATTTAAGACAGCAAAAAAATACCCTGGAATATATTTCCAGGGTGATACGGAAAAATGATATCAATATTTTTCAGATTTTGCGTCGTAAACGCGCGATCGGCATATCCAGCTGTTCACGATATTTTGCTACAGTACGTCTGGCAATAGGAATACCCTTGACCTTCAGTATCTGCGCTAACTTATCGTCACTGTAGGGATTATGCGGATCTTCACCTCCGATCAGTTCCTTCAATTGATCCTTAATACGCAGGGTAGACATCTCCTCACCATCATCTGTTTCCATCCCTTCATTGAAGAAAAATTTTAGCTCAAAGACCCCATAATCGGTTTGAACATATTTGCCGTTCACTACCCGGCTAACTGTAGAAATATCCATCTCAATTTGTTCTGCCACGTCCTTCATAATCATCGGTTTTATATTTTCAGGTCCCTTATCAAAAAAATCATGTTGCAGATCCACCATTGCGTTCATCGTTTTCAACATGGTAATGCGCCGTTGTTGCAGGGCATTGATGAACCAGCGGGCACTTTCAACCTTTTTGCGTAAAAACTGGCGTACATCCTTCTCCAGTTTTCGGCCCTGCCGGATCAGCTTTTTATAATGGTGGCTGATCTTAAGACCGGGGGTATTCCATTCATTCAGGGACACCACCAGCTCATCATCCACTTTTTCAACAATAAAATCAGGAACAACATAATTTTGGCGGGAATCCCAGTATCCCTGTCCGGGTTTGGGATTCAATTTATTGATTACCTCCTGTGCTTCCTTGATCTCCTCTAGGGATACTTCGAGGATGGTAGCGACCTTTTCAAATCTTTTATTGACAAAATCAGTGAATCCCTCTTTTACAATCCGCAATGCCAGTGGCTTCTTTCCGTTCATATCCAGATTTTCCAGCTGAATTTGCAGGCATTCTTTCAGATTACGGGCTGCTATACCAACCGGATCGAATTTCTGGATCTGCTTGAGGACTTTCTCTATCTCTTCAGGCTGACGTTCGAAAATCATCGCGGTATTCTCGGCAGTAACTTCGGCGTCCAGATATCCATCATCTCTGAGATTATAAATAATATACTCTCCAACGCGGAAATCAGCTTCGTTCAGGTTGAGCATGTGAAGTTGTTCAAGTAAATGTTCAGCCATAGTGGCCCGATAGGGATCGGGACGCTCATACACTTCTTCACTCTTGTCCCGCGGTAAACGGAACTCATAGCTATCTTCATCATTGACCAGTTCCTCCCAGTTGACCTCATCCTCGAGTTCCTCTTTTTTTTCCTCTTCTTCAGTCTTCTTGCTAGTCTCCAGCTGATCAAATTCTTCCTTTATTTCCTCAATTTCATTTGGATTTTCATCAATGGTCTCTTCATCTTCTTCAATATCTTCCAATTCCGGAGCTTCCTCCAGAACCGGATTCAGTTCCATCTCAGTTTTAATTTTCTGCTCTAAACTCAGCATGGGCAGCTGCAGCAATGTGGACAGCAGGATCTGCTGTGGCGTGAGGCGCATTTCCAGTGCAAGATACTGACTCAGTTTTACCATGAATTACCCGACCTTAATTTTTCATCCTAACAATGGCATAATTTATGTATGAAAATTACTGCGGAAGGCATTATTTGTCAAGTGAATTTTGCCACGGGATAATACTAACAATTACTGTTCATCTCACCTTCCTCAATTTTGAGAACCATGTTTAGATTCTTCTGAGTAAAATTAAGATTCGCTTTGCCCCAGAATCCGGGAGAGGAATGAGCGCCGATGCAAGGGGCATGGACCATGTTTTTTTAGCATTTCGCGGTGAAAAGCCGTCCCATATCCTTTATTGCGATCAAAACCATACAGCGGATATTTCAGATGATATTCCAGCATCAGCCTGTCCCTGGTAACTTTAGCAACAATGGAAGCAGCAGCAATAGTGAATGAATGGGTATCTCCATTAATAATTGCCTCTTGCGGAAACAATTTTTCAGGCAGTTCATACCCGTCAAAGAGAATATAGTCTGGTTTGGATCCAAGGCTACCCAGGGCTTTTCTCATCGCTTTAAAAGTTGCCTGCCGGATATTCAGGCGGTCAATTTCAGCATGGTGAACGATACCTACCGCATACGCCCGGGCATGTTGAATAATCTGTTCGGACAGCTCTTCCCGCCGGATTGCGGAAAGTTTCTTGGAATCTTTAATATCTGGATTATAATAATCCCTGGGGAAAATTACTACCGCTGCCACAACCGGTCCTGCCAATGGACCACATCCAGCCTCATCCACTCCGGCGATGTGGGTAATTCCACTATTCCAGATGATATTTTCAATTTCAAGGTTTCCCGGAATAATCGCATTATCAGATTTTTCAGAGCGGGTCATTTTTTAGAGACCCCACAGATAGGAAATTTTGAAAAATAATATTCGATTAGCAGAATGGTAGGAAGAGCTGTTCCGGCGATCCCATTCTTCAGTCCAGGCAATATAAGCAGTACTGCCCGGTAAAAAGCGCCAACCCAGCAGCAAATTTCCACTCATTCGATTCCATACCTCATAGCTGAGGGGTATCGGGATAGAACCATTCTGGGTGGCAAAATCCTCTGCTCCATTGGTATGCTGAAAAAATAGACGGGTGAATATATTTTTACTGAACAGGAAGCGTCCCCTCGCACTCCAGATCTTAATATTGGACTGCCCTACCCGGTCATTAGGCATAAAGCGACCCTCATCATCCAGGAACTGGCGATTCTGAAATCCTAATTCCAGGAAGGCGTTTGAATAAGGCTTTAGGCGTAAGAAGGTTTCTACCCCCCTTATAATGCCATTAGAATGGGTCTGGAAATAATACTGCCGGTCTGCATCTGCCCGAATGTGCAGGGCGACAGGTTTTCCGAAGTCGGATTTAAATACGACCGCAAACTGGGTTCCCCAATAGGTAAGGTCTGCCAACGGTAAAGGTCGGAAAAGGTAATAAAAGTTATCGTTTTCAGTATCCCGGTAGCGGGTAATTTCCAGCGTGATGCGGGATTGATCCCGTAATTCCAGCCAGGCTTTACTGATAACACCCGCTCCGTATTCGATCTCATCAGTATCTTTAAGTACAGCCGGGTTCAGGCTGATGCCCCAACTTCGCAAAATTGAGGTATTAACCAGGGGATGGACATCCACATAAAGACCTGCCTGGGTGGTTCCCTTTTCCGGAATTTTTGGGAAGTAACCAAGGCTATCCAGGTTGAAATCCGGGGTAAATGAACTTGTGTATATATCCACTCGATAGAGATAGTTGTAATAACCCGTAGAGGTAAAACCGGCAAATCCGGTTAGAGTTTCTCTGGAATCAGCATTATAGGAGTAAACGCCCTGCCCCTGAAGATAAAATTGTCCGGAGCTTACCGTCAGATCCACACCGCCGGCGCGATTATGGACCTGGTTTTTGCCACCCAGGTTTGTCGATCTGCCAACATACATCGCACCCAGATTAGAGCTGGTTAGAATATCCCCCTGCACGCGCAGCACTGAAAACAGTTCATCACTGGGAGAGGTATTGGGATTCCCCAATCCCGGTATACTGCTATAGCTTTCCCATTTACCGGTATAGGCAGCGAGGGCCCCCAATGAAAGAGAACCTGCTTTCCCGGTCAGCTTACCCCCGGCTTTAATATCACTTTGGGCGCCGATCCGGCGGCTGTAAAACATTTGATAGTATGGGGCCTGAAACAGATTGGTATTTTCCAGAAAAAAAGGTCGTCTCTCCTGTAATATAATTTCATAGCGTTTATCCAGATTGATCTGTTCTTCATCGATTTCTACCTGTCCAAAATCCGGATTGAGGGTCAGATCCAGGGTAAGATCTGAAGTGAGACCATACTTTAAATCAAGACCAGCCTGTAAATCATTTTCCTGATCAGCAGGAACAGTGATATTGCGGGCGGTGAAATATGGTAGCAGGGTTAGCTGATGCCCACTGCGCACATTCTGCATTCCGATCAGGGCACCACCGCGGTCAAGACGCATTTTTCTGTAATCTTGTTCCACCAAACTCCAGTAACTTATCTCCCGGTTTCTTTTATGTATCCGCCAGACATTGAAACCCCAAACCTGGTATTTCACATCATCATTGAATCGCAAGGCAGTAAAAGGTATGGCAAATTCTGCCACCCATCCCAGGTCGTTTATCCGGGCCGCGACACTGAAAATCCCATCCCAGGTTATATCCAGTTTACTCCCATTTTCACTAATCAGCCCATCCCGTTCGATTCCGGCAGGATTGGTAGAGAAAAAATAGGCACGGCGATTATCATTGTAAGTATCCAGATAGAAATTAATATGGTCATCCGGGGAAAATTCCTGATCACGTTCCAGTACCCTGGCGGGAATCGACGCTGGCCAATCATCCAGCATTACAAACAGGATATAAAGATGTTTATCATCATACAGGATATAAAATTTGGTTTCTGCACCTGCTATCTCGCCCTCATATGGTTCACGTTGGATGAAGCTGTCCTGGGCTGTGGTTTCCAGCCAGACTTCATCCACCAGACCGTCGATTGGGGGAGGTGATGCGGTGTAATAGCAGCGGGCTATCTTATCAGGTAACTGAAGTTGGGCATACGCGGGGGAAAAAACCATACCAATAAAAAATGAAATGAAAAGATACCTGAGAAGGTGTGGTATTCTGTACCCCATACTTACAATCGCTCATCCCAATTTTTTAGCAATCTGATTCAATTTTCGTCAATATTGGGGAGTTTTGTTAAATATTCAATGGAAATATAAATTTCTTGACCGGGAGATATCAAGATATTATTTCGTAATATTTTTTATGATACTAACAAAATCAGTGAGAAATTATTATTTGTCCCTGATTTTCTACTACTTTTTGTGAAACAGATTCGGAGAGCATTTCGCTGAAAGAGGTTATGCCGCGTACTATTTTTTCTATAAATTGTTCATGAAGGTTGGGATATCTCATTTTCTTCGCATAGTTTTGTAAATCCTTCATATTGGGGTGATAAGATATCATTTCGGTCAGCTCATCGTCAATACACAAATATTCCAGGATAGCTTCCCGTCCGGAAAATCCTGAATAATTACAGTGTATACATCCTTTACCCTTATATAGATGCTCACCCGTATTTAAGTTTGGCATCCGATATTCTTCCCAAATCTTCTCACTTTCCCTATCTACAACTTTACAAGACAGACAAATTTTACGTATAAGTCGCTGTGATATTACCATCTTGAGGGCATGCCCTATCAGAAAAGGTTTTACACCCATGTCAAGTAATCTTAGAATACTTCCAGCTGCATTGTTGGTATGTAGTGTACTCAAAACCAGATGCCCGGTAATAGCAGCACGTACGGCGATATCCATGGTCTCCAAATCCCTCATTTCCCCAATCATGATAATATCCGGATCCTGTCGAAGAATATTCCGGAGCAGACTGGAGAAAGTGAGTCCAATATCAGGTTTAACCGCTGTTTGATTAATTCCCTTCAGATAGTATTCAATGGGATCTTCAATCGAAATGATATTTACTTCATCACAATTCAAATAGTTGAGAGCTGAATATAACGAAGTAGTTTTTCCACTTCCGGTTGGGCCGGTTACTAATACCATCCCGAAAGGTGACTTCAAAATTTTTCTAAATTCATCAAGAAATTCCGGACCAAATCCCAATCGGTCCAGATCTAAATTAATTTTGGATTTATCGAGTATCCTTAATACAACCTTTTCACCAAAATCGGTGGGGAGCGTCGAAACCCGAATATCAACTCCATCATGTTCATTCTGTAATCGGATTCGGCCATCCTGAGGTCTGCGTTTTTCTGCAATATCCAGGTTGGCCATGATTTTAACCCGAGAAATTATTGCTGACTTATTTGGAGATGATAAAGTAGAATAATCCACTAATTTTCCATCAATCCTGAAGCGAATCCTAAGACAATCTTCATAACATTCTATGTGAACGTCACTGGCATTTTCATTTATCGCCTGATTGATAATCTGATTGACCAGGACAATGACTGTTTGATTTGATTCATTAAAAGTGTCTTCTCCAATTACCGGTTCAAGATTATTTTCATTCATTTTGTTCTGAGACGGTTGATCGAAGGATTTCTTATTAACCTTGATCCCGTAGGTTTTTTCGATCTCCCGAAGAATCTTTTCCTTTTTCCAGACAACGGGAGATACATTACGGTTTAGTACGAATTCCAGTTCATTGATTAAACTTAAATCAGCCTGTTCACTTATTGCGATCTTTATAAAACCATTCATCTCACCAATAGGGACGACATAATTTCGCAGGGCATATTCTGCGGGAATTAATTTGTTTATTGTATGATTCTTCATCATTAAATTTTCCCAACCATTTTTTTAAGTATTCGGGGAATTATCTCATCGTATGAATCGCTGGATATTATGTGATCATATATCATACCAATAACTTTAGTATTCCGGCCATCGACGAAGCTCAAGGTTATGCTCAAATGATTGATGGGTTCATTTCTTTCTTTGTGTTGTACATGATTATAGATCCGACCCAGACAGATAATCGTTGCATCGAGTGTGTCTGAAAAAGTCCTCATCTCTTCGCTGGAAAAATAATAAGGGTTCTCAATTTTTAGTTCTACCAGGGCGGAATTTATCCGACTTCTATCTATGACGTTGATATTTTTCTCGATAAATAGAAGCCTGGTTAATTCATCCGCAGCAGAATAACCCCAATTTTTGTTAACTCCTTTCCCGGTAAATGGCACAATAGCCAGTACATGTTCTTTTTTTCTAAGATTCTGGTGTAATCTGATATTTGATGAACAGTTCAGCCATAGAATAATAGTTAAAAGTAGAATAATCATCTGTTTCATAATCAATCCATGACAATTTGTTTTGGTAATCCTGACTGATCAATTTGCCAGATATTAAACTGTCCATCCTTATCAAAGTCGATGACAGCTCTTGCTTGCGCCAGATATTCACTTGAAGCTGCATGTAGTATCTCAACCTGATATCTGGCCTCTCCGCCCTCAGTAACTAATGTTACCTGTTCAAATCCCACATCGGCCAGAATAGCAGAGTATCGGTTATGTTCATAATAGTATGCCTGCTGCAACATGTGCAGGTGTTTTAATATGGTTTTAGCTTCAGTACTTTTGGCGCGGGTAATGATTGTAGTAAATTTGGGTATGGCCAGTAAAACCAGTATGCCAATGATGACAATAACCACTAACACTTCCGTCAATGAAAATCCATTTTCATTATATGCAATATCTTTCCCACCCATCTCAACTCCTTACAATTTATGTGAAAAATGGTGAATTGATCTTCACATACAAATTAACCCTCAATAATATTTGAAATATTAAACAGCGGAAGATATATAGATAATAATATCAGGCCAACAATGGAACCGATCACCAGAATAAGGATCGGTTCAATAACATTTGAATAGATTTCAACAGTGCTGTCAATTTCCTTGCCTAAATGCTCCGCCAATTTTTCCAGGACAAACGGCATTTCCCCCGCCTCTTCTCCGATAGCCATAATCTGTGCAACAGAGAGGGGAAATATTTTCGATCGTAAAAGTGCATCGCACACTTTTTCACCTCTGAGTACAAAATTTTTCATATTATTGATATCATTTTTAAGGTGATAACTTCTCGCCGTTAGGCTAAGTATCTCCAGGGATTTTACCATGCTGACCCCATTTCCAAGGAGAGCATTTAAAGTATGTGAAAATTGAAAAATGTCGTACTTTCTTAAAATCTTTCCTAATAAAGGGAGGGAAAAAATCAGGTAATTTAATTCTTTGTTAAAATATTGTGACTGTTTTAGAATATTGAAAAGAAGCAAAAGCAGAACTCCTGATGAAATAAAATAGTATATTTTGCCGGATATCATTTGTGAAACCCATAGGATCATCTTTGTAATCCAGGGCAAATCGGCTTCATATTCACGAAATATTTCTGAAAAGGTTGGAATTACATAAATGAGTAAGAAACCGACACAAAAAACAGATATCAGAATCACTAAAACCGGATAACTGATTGCCTGAATTGATTTCCTTTTCACCTCCTCAATTTTCCCCAAATAGGACGAAATTCTTAACAGCATATCATCTAATTGACCGGTGAGTTCCCCTACCCGGATGAGATTTACATAAAATTGGTCGAATAATTTCGGATATTTAGCCAGACTTTCACTGAAACATTGCCCATTTTCCAAGGATTTGATAAGAGATTTTTGTATTTTTTGGAAATGTAAATTATTTTCCTGTTTTGCCAGTAATTCCAGGCTATCAAGCAGTGTCATGCGGGCTCTTAAAAGAATAGTCAGCTCTTGCGTAAACCTGAGTATTTTTCTCTTATATATTTTATTAATCATAAACAAAATATCCGGAAGTCTTCAGGCATTTGAAGATCATGAATCATCAAATTTCCCCTGATCCTTCAAATTTAATTTTTTAATTAAATACTGCAGGTTCTGTCTCGACATTCCCAATTGTGAGGCAGTACGACTTACATTGTATCGATTCACTTTGAGCGAATCGACAATATGTTGTGTTTGCAATTTAGAGATTTTCTTTTTTAAGGAAAGCGATGATATTTCATTTTGGGGTATAATTACGGATTGTTTATCCACTTCCAAAATTTCTTCAATTGAATTCTCATACTGTTTCGCGTTTCTCAAGGCTAAAAATTTGTAAACAATACTTTCCAGTTCTCTGATATTTCCGTAAAAATATCTTTCTTTTATGGTCTCAAAAAAATCACTTCCAAATGATACATCAACGTCCTGAGAGTACTTTCGTAAAAAATTATTTTTAAAAAATTCTGCGAGTGTTTTCAGGTCATCAAGACGATTTCTTAAAGGTGGCAAATGTAATGTCAGGAAATTGAGCCGATGATATAGATCCCTGCGAAATGTTCCCCCCTTGACTAATTCAGATAAATTCTTATTCGTTATGGTAATAATTCTGGTATCAATTTTTCGAATTTTCTGACTACCTACCGGATAAATTTCCTGATTTTCAATCGCCCTCAGTAATTTAGCCTGGGAATATATATCTATCTCAGAGATTTCATCCAGGACAAGAGTTCCATTATTTGCTTTGAAAAAATGTCCCTGATTATTATCCAAAGCCCCGGTAAATGAACCTTTCAGGTGTCCAAAAAATTCAGACTCAAATAGGGATGGATGAATCGAGGCACAGTTAACTAGATGATAGGGCCCATTTTTACGTTTACTAAGAAGGTGGATATACCTGGCAAATAGATCTTTTCCGGTACCGGTTTCACCCGTGATGAGAACATTTTCAGTATATCTGCATATTTTTCTTGCTTGTTCGATCTGCACAAGTAATGATTCACTGCTTCCGATGATAACCGGAAAGTCAGCTCGATCTTGCCACCTTATCACACCATTATTTTTTATAAAGAATTGATCTATAAAATTCTTGATGATTTTTGCGCCATTTTTCTTTAGTTCTGAATGAAAAATTATGGGGTAATTTTCAGAAATTTTAAGTTTATCCTGACTATTTTTACAGATTAGAATTTTTACAGAGTGAGGTGTATATGGTTCAATAAGTTTGAAGAAGGAACTCCCACTCATGGCTCGTAATTGGGAAGTTGATAGTATCAGCGGATATTTGTGTGATTTCAACTCTTCTGAACACTCATTAGGATCGGAAAATAATTTCAAATCGAAATAGCACGATAATATCGATTTAAATCGTTGATGATTTTTCTTAAGAGAATCCACATATACAATGGTCCGTTCCATAGACATTTGACTATTCCCCAATTAAATAAAATGTATAGCTATATTTTTCTTTACAAATTACCACGGAATCCATGGATATTGTTTTTAGATAAAATTGCTGAATATGGTCACCTACTTTCATAATCATGGATTGGTCATAAGGAAGTTGAATTAATGCAAGTGGTTCATTCTCGTCTGCGATAAATCCCAAATATTTCACCGCAGGTGGAAGAACGACATCCGGTATCGCCTTTTGGGATTTAAATCGCCGAGTTCTGATTGACACTTTTCGAGCGATAGCAAACGGATTCCTTACTTTATCGATCTTTAAGATAAAACTTGTATCCGGCACCAAAAATTCAATTGAATCCCTGTCCCTGTCATCGGATTCTGAAACATTATTTCTATTTTTGTAACCAACCTGTGTATTGCGGAACAGTTGAATTATAACCCGAGTCCAAACGAAAATACTGACAAGCATTAATAGAAGAAGCAGGACTTTGTTATTTTTTTTTATTTTCATCATCTTATTTAAGGATATAGGTTTCAAATATCAATTCCACTCCTAATTTCTCTCCCGCAACTAAACTTTTTTCAATTTCGAGAGAAGTAATATGACACCCGGGTAGTTCACTTTCCAGTGAGGTTAAAAACTTAAGAATCTTGTGGAACTCAGCTTCAAATCCAATTTTCACAGGAAAGATTGAAAACAGACTATCAGGTTTTAAAGGTTGAGGAAGTAATTTCTCGATTATGATTCTATTTCCGGATGAAATTTTATTCAGAATCTCATAAACCCGGGTATTTTTTTCCAGTTCAAATAGTCTTGACTTAATTTCTTTCAAATCCTTTTCGAGTTTAAATTTGGCTTTCTGAGTTTTGGAAATTTGATCAGCTATCTCTTCCACAGATTCATAATCTGAGGTACTTTTAAGATAAACCTGGATAAGACTTATCATCTTAGAGAAAGGATGATATAAAACAGATGAGGTCCCAATTAAAAATATGAGTAACCAGAATCCGATTGATAATTTCCAGTAAGATTTATACATGAACAAAAATCTTAAATTTTATGAGTGCCAGGTTTTTCACCTTACCATATGAATTATTATCATTCCTTTTCATCTCTTCAAGATGGCAGTTTTTTATAAAGTGCTCTTCCTCCAGATGAATGATGAGATCATATATGGCGGTTTCTGTCTTGCTGTGACCACTTAGTTCTATCTGAACCAATTTTTGACGAGTTTGAGAAATTTCTAATCTAATCAGGAATAAATTTTCAGGAAGAATCTTGGAGATATGGAATATATAATAGCTAATAAAAAGTTTGTTACTACTAATAGAATGATAATATTCCAGTAATAACATAATACTTTCATATTCTTCTTGAAGTAATTTTAACTCTTCACGTCTCTGGTTAATTTCACCAATATTATTCATTGTTTCTTTGTTTTGGTGGGAAAGAACTATGTTTAAAACGGATAACAGACTGTATAATGCTGCGATGCATATAGCACCGGCCATAACAATTTGACGAAGTTTTCGATTAAGGTAATCTTTTGTCTGTTGTGGTTCCATCTGGCCAAAAATCAATTTTTGCGAGAATTGGAAATTTATGAAAGGTGAGATGCTCGCTGTGTAAGCATTTAAATATGCAGGTTTGGAAACCTGGTCAATTTCAAATAAACAGGTAAAGTAGGGAAATCGAGCGATAATTTCGGCGAACATGTCAGGTAGACCAGTATAAAATCCCTCATTTTTTTTACCTGCTTCTATTTCTAACCTGCCCAGATTAAATTTTTCATATTGACCACTGTTGTTACAGGAATAATGATGATGAGCTATAATTCGTCCGGTGTCAAATTGATAGAGTGAGTCATAGTTTCCATTATGATTTATCCAATAACCTGTGAAATTCGGCCTTTTATTAAGCAAAAATCCCAACAGATAATATTCATCCACACTAAAATTAAAAAATTGTGAGATAGATAGATCAGATCCTACACCATAATTCAAATCCGTAATTCTTGCTATAAAAAGAATCAATTTAATAGATTCAGATGTTTTTGATAGAACGATATAACGAATACAGATTGAGTTTCTCTCTAATGGGACTGGTATTATATCAGATAAATATTGACTTAAAAAAGCACCAATCTTGTGTTCAGAGATATATGGAATTCTAATGATCTTTATAAACACTTTAGATTTTGGAAGTGAGACAGAAAGATAGCTATTTTTCATATCAGGTCGTTTGAGAATTTCTAAAATTTGATCCTGTGGATTGGTTCGTTTATCCCTGGGAACTTCAAGCTCATTAAGAATTTTGAAACTTCTAAAATATTTTCTGACTTGTACAATATATATTTGGTCAGCGGTTATCTCTACGCCCAGAGAAGTATCAAAATTCTGCATAAGGGCATTCATTTGTGCCAGAACTTTCCTGGTTACCATATTTTTAATTTTCAATCCAGAAAGTATTTCCATAAGACAGATGGGGTGTAATATAAATTATGAGTTCACTTTTACTGGTCTTCCGGCTGGTGTTCCTAAATAGGTAACCTATTAATGGGATACTTCCCAAAAAGGGAATCTTGGAAATATTTTCAGATTCTAAAGTCTGTATTAATCCACCCAGCACAATCGTTTCTCCATCCTGTAATCTCACTGTAGAATTCAGGGCCCGGCGCTGAATAGTTGGAGGAACTTCCGAGGAAAATTGTCCAATCGGATTATTAAATTCGGGGTGTATTTCAACCGTGATTTCTCCTGACGCACTCACCCAGGGTATAATCTGGAGAGAGATGTTCGCTTCGATGGTGTGAAACTGCTGACTTTCCTGCATATATACCTGAGAAGGATCGCGGATAGGTGTTTGGGTTTTTAGAATATAGTATTGAGTCTGTCCGATAGTTATATCTGCCGGATGACCATTCAAGGTGGTGATTTGTGGTCTCGATCTTATATTAGCCATCCCGATATTTTCAAGGGCCTTCACCTTAAAATAAAAATCATCTGGCAACCTACCAATATTGGCAATTCCAAAATAGTTGCCTAGTTTACTAATGTAGTGATTGACATTTTCACCCGTCAAATAAACATCAATAATTGGAAACAACTTATCTCCGCCGCCCCGACTAGTATCAGGTTTGGAACCCGATAATCCGGCTTCTATTGTGATTTCCCTGATATCCTGATAATTGTAATCTACTACTAATGCTTCAATAAAAATTTGCGGTATGGGTTGATCCAGATCTTTAATTACCTCAATGATTTCATCAATTTGATCTTGAGCACCATTGATCAAAATTGCATTATGTTCTTTGATCACTTTGTACTCAGAATTATCCTGAAATTTTGATGGTAACATCTCAAGTAGACCATCCACTTTCAAGTGGTTCAGCTTTACTAATTGTGATGAGTTCAAGTTTTTATTCTCTTTCTTACCTATTAAATAAACATTTTTACTCTTTTTAAAAGTGTAACCATTATCGTTCAAAACTAACTGGAGACAATCATCCAGGTATAAGTTTTTAGCACTGGCAGTTACCTGGCCCTCAATCAGTCCATAAAAAAAAAACCGGAATTCACCTGTCTTGAAATTTCTTCGAGAACTCTTAGCAGGGGGATCCTGGAAAGCTCCAGGTCAATCATGTCCCCATGGGCATCAATCCAAAAATTTGGATAATAGGTGCTATCCCGGGCGATATCTATATTTCCTGGTCTGATCCTGAAAACATCCTCATCCTCCTCTAAAAAATAGCCATTACTCCTGAACAAATGAAATAATGCTCTACGAAGAGGGAGATCTTGAATAAAACCCGAAATGTTCCCACGTATCGATCTGTCAAGTATAATGTTTATCCCGGAAATTCGTGAAATTTCATAGGAGGCTTCCCGAATTTTGACATCCTGCAAATCTACTGATAAAAGGCCATCATGATATTTTATCTTCCGTTCAAATTCTAAATCTCTCAAAGTATCGGGGCGCAATTTTTTCTTAATTTGGTAGATGGAACCATACTTTTCTATTATGAGATTGTTATTATCAAGAATAAATTTTAAGGCTTCCCCCACTGTCACATCTGACAGATGCATGGTCAATTTCAGATTGATGTTTTCATCAACAAAAATGTTCAGATTATATTTGGTAGCAATTAATCTCATCAGGTCCTTCAAATCAGTATTTTTAAAATCTAAATTTATTATCTTCCTACTC